>DATNQL010000636.1:0-14832 GCA_036704025.1 Stenomitos sp. | reverse complement strand
TTTGTAATCTCCCACTCCTTCTCCAGTTGTGGTTACTGTAATCGCATCATTTGTCTCAGTAACTCTTCGGGTAATCTTACCTGGATGAAACATATGTTCTGGAAGCGTGTAATTTGTTATTGAGTAGTCATCTGAATTGATAGTAGTTCTAATTGGATTTCCGATAGGCAAAGTTTTTTCTCGACAATTGACTACGGGCTTATCATCCAGAGGAGACGGGACAATGAACTGCTCTTGAGAAATCATAGTTTGGAAAACCTTTTCTCTAGTGCATCCTTTCAAAGTTTTAGAACAAATTCCATTTGTAAGACTATAATAATGATAGTTTGAATCATTTTTATTGTAGCTATCGACTATCCTTTCATCATTGCAGGGATGCACAAGTACAGTAGAAGAACTAGCTGTGAAGACACCTGCTTGCGTATTATTAACTTGGTAGCTTCCATTTTCTAAAGTACTGTTGTTCGGTGAAAGAGTTGCACTAACTGTGAACTTCCATCCACGATCAAATCCGCAACCGGGATCTGGATCACTAGAAACAAAATTAAATCGCAAAGTGCGCCCTTGTCGTATTCCTTCAAATTTCCCTGCTCCACAGAGAGTTTGTACACCTGGGTAATTTGTAAAGTTGATATAGCCAGATACTCTATTTTGAGCTTCAAACACAACTTCTATAACTACGTTACCGCTCAAGTTATAAGTTGTGTTGGTGAATGGTCCGGTATATCTAATTTGTTGACCAGCAGGCTGTATTTCAGATTGAGCCAGAGCCATGCCAGAGAAAGTGGATAGAACCACACCTGCGGTCATGGATAGAATTGCTCGATGAACTTGATTCAAATTCAGCTACCTCCTTTTCTTCACTTGAAGAGATGATTCGAAAGTACGTCTCAACTGATAAATTGATGCGGCATAACTATTAATTGTGCCGCAGTTGCGGCTTAACACCCCTATTGCAATATTATCCCGCAGTTGCGGTTTAGTACCTCATTTAGAGAGTTTTAACGCTAGACACTAACACACCCAATTCCTAAAACACTACCGTAGAGAACAGTCTACTTGTGAGCAATCCACCGGGAAGGTACTGCCCCTTCTACCTCTGCGTTATCAGCACAGTGCCTCGCTTCTCGGCTTCCGGTGGGTAAACGGAAGATGAAGGAATCGAACCTTTACAGGTAATACCTGTACCCCAGCTTTCGAGACTGGTTGCCATCCATTTAGCAGCATCTTCCAAAAGCACACTAGGAAACTATTGCCGCCTAGGAGTGCAAGCTTGGAGGAAGGTGGAAGAATCGAACTCCTACGGTTAATAGCCGCACCACGGTGTTCAAGACCGCTTGCCGTCCACTCGGCGGCACCTTCCTTGAGGGTGTCTGAGGAGGCTTGAACTCCCTAATGACTGGTTCCACAAACCAGCGCCGCGACCGCTTTGGCTTCAGACACCATAATGGAGCCAAGGAGAATTGAACTCCTGACCTCCTACTTGCAAGGCAGGCGCTCTAACCAACTGAGCTATGACCCCATAAATTTGGTGGATACTGGTCAGAATCGAACTGACATCTTCCCGGATGCGAACCGAGCGCTCTACCAATTGAGCTACAGACCCATGTTTTAGTGAATAACACTTGAACCGAAGACTTTAACCAGTTTGTTGTTGACGCAGGATTTCTCGCACTGTCATTAAAATCTCTCCCAGTCTATTTTTTCCGCTACCATCTTTACCGCATCCCCAGTAGTAATCAATGGGAGAATCCTCAACAATTAATTCATCACCTGTAGCAAGAAGTATCTCGCGAATGTCAGCATGAGTTTTAAACTTCTGCAACACCGCTTGCTGCATGATTTCATCTTTGACTCGTTCCCAATCACTACGCAGGGGGTGAGAGCGATCGCGTCCCATCTTCGCCGCCTCTTTCGGCGTTTTTACCTCGCGGATTTTGTCGAACCAAGGGCGATCGGTATCGACAAATTTCTGCGCTTGGAAGTAATGCTCGCTAGTCGCCCACCAAGCTCCATCTAGCTCAAAGCCATGCTGTGAAAAGTTGGAAAAACAACCGTAGGGGTTTTCGCGAGTGCTGTAAAAGTAGATGGTCATCGTGTTTGCTCGATAGAGTTACTTTTAAGTTTGGCAAATCAATGGGGTGACAAACCAGTGGATCGTGGTCGGACTTGAACCGACATCTTTCTAGCAGCCGACTAGACGCTTTACCAATTAAGTTACAGACCCATACAGTTGCGATAGCGAAGTGTTAGCGACGTTAGGAGCGTCAGCGCAGATCGCACATCCGGAAAATAGCGTGCAAGTTTTCAGAGCAATATGCGTTTTCTCAGTTACTAGAGGGACTCCGCCGATGAGTTATTACACACTCTTTAAAGGATGGCTACCTCTAAGCCCACCTATCGGGTTCTTCGCACTCCCCGTTCGCCACGCCCACTGTATTAGAACAGCGTTACTTTTCCTCTCGTACTAGTATGTAAGCTCTAAAGATTAGGTCACGCTGTATGTGCGATCAGCTTTGCTGGTGCCCCCTTGGGGCAATCGCGCCATTTCGTTCAATTAATTGCAGAAGAAGGCAACCTCCTTTTATCTTGTTTGCAACAGGAGTGGTAGGACTTGAACCTACAGCAGCCGATTTAGAAGATCGGTACTCTATCCCGTTGAGTTACACTCCCATAATTGGTAGTCCTGGCAGGATTTGAACCCGCAACCCGTTGTTTGTAAGACAACTGCTCCACCATTGAGCTACAGGACTACGAAAGCGGATGATGGGACTCGAACCCATGCGCTGAGACTGGCAGACTCAGATGCTAGCCACTACATCACACCCGCATTTTGAAAGAGCGGATAACGAGGCTCGTTCGCGAAGCGTTCTCGAAGAGTACTCGTGCCAAGAGTTTGGAAGACTCACATGCTACCGTTACACCATATCCGCTTGATTAAAAGAAGTGGGATGCTGACCACTCAGCCAGGTGGAAACCTCAAGGTTTTATGGAACCTACAACCAGAACCCCTGGATTTTATCGAGCTTTAACCTTTATGGTTTGAATGTTAATTGTCTAATCTTTAACGATTGAAGTTTGAGCGTTAAGCGTTGAGCTTTAAGCTTTAACATTCATGGTTGATGGAGTTGGAGTCGAACCAACACTTCATGATGGGTAGTCATGCGCTCTTCCTTTGAGCTATCCACCAAATACCATAAATTTAGAGATTTTCGAGTGACCAGCAAGCCCATTTTAGTCTGGGATTTCAATCATTGTCCGCGCATTGCTGATAGAGAGAACGCGATCGCAAGTTGACTCGAACTGTTCCACGAACGTTACTCGTCTGGCAATTTCTTCTGCCAAAGTGGTTGGGTCGAGCAGTTCAACTCCCTCGCGTGCCAGAAAGCTATCGGCTAATGACTGGTACTTCTCCGAGGAAGCATTCTTACCCAACACTTCCATCGCTAGTTTATCCAGTCGCTCCTTCACCCGCGCTTGGGCAACTTTGTACTCCTGGCAGGTGCGAGAGTAAGCTGAGGTAATCGTGGCAAGAACTTCTTTGTAGAACGAGATGAAGCTCTTCATTTCGATCGCTTCTGCGACTGTCATCTCTTGCCCTGCAACAGAAACCATCGTCGAAGCGTTAGAAAGAACGATCGCTCTTTTGATGACTCGTCTGCGATCAATCAGAGCGTCCACCCTTTGCAGAGATGCTCTCGCTTGTGCTGCATGATCGTCTCTGGACTTGAATCCTGTTGGCACTTTGCCGACTTCAACAACAGCAATCAAGGTGTTATTGTCCAAAGCTGCTCTTGCTGAATTAATACGCTTTTCCAACAGCGTCAATTCTGCTAGAGCATCCGTAACCGTCATGGTTGTCATACTTTCCCTCCTCTCCACTACAAAAAAAGACCTCTAGCCTAGCCACAAGCAGGTGGCGAGATTTGAACTCGCAAGAAGGCTTTACAAGAGCCACATGTTGCCAGTTACATCACACCTGCATAATCAAAGAGCAGATGGCGGGGATTGAACCCACATCGAGGGCTTACCATGCCCTTGTGTTGCCAGTTACACCACATCTGCTCGAAGCAGGCGGCGAGAGTCGAACTCGCATCAGAAGATTACGAAACTCCTATGCTTACCATTGCACCACGCCTGCAATTTGGTGGCGGGGGCAGGAGTTGAACCTGCTGATAAGAGGCTTATGAGACCTCCAAGCCTACCCTGGCTACTTCACCCGCATCGCACCAATACCCCTGACTGGGCTTGAACCAGTACCGACTAGATCCTTAATCTAGTGCCTCTTCCGATTGGGCTACAGGGGCAAGATTTAAAAGAAAATTCCATTTTGTCAATTTAAAGATTGAGCTTGTTTCTTAGCCCAATACCCTCTTTGTGGTTTCTCTATTCCGTAAGCTTTGCACCATTTTTCTACCGCTTTATCGCTTACACCAAAATCTTTAGCTATTTGAGTAGTTGGCTTTGTCCAGACTAGGTGTTGTAAATCTTCTTTTGAAGGACGTTCAACTTTTCTAGCTGCTAGCCTAGAGCATTGTCGAGAACAGTAAGTATCTTGACCTGGAAGAGTAAGTGGTTTACCACAATGCAAACAGGCTTCTTGTCTAGCTGGGACATTCAAACTACTGCTACCCTTCTCTACAAGCTGCTGAAGTCCTAGATGCGTTTCTTGCCATCGAGCATAGCTTTCTGGGCTATCGAAAACTAAGACGCTAACAGGTTGATAAAGTCTGTTTTCACTAATTAGCTGTTCGACTTCTCCAAGCTTGAAGTGTTGAGCTAACTTTTTGTGCATCTTATCAGAATAGCTATGTGTCAGCGCATGGCAGTTAGGGCATAAGATTTGAAGATTTTCCAATCTATTATCAAACCTATCGCCATTCATGTGATGGAGTTCTAAAGGAATAGCGGTATTAAACCAAGTACTGAGATTACAAGACTCACATTTAGCTAATTTAATTCCATCACGAATTAGCTTCAACTTCAACTCATGAGCTTTAATCATTGACCCTTTGTAAAGGTAGGCAACTGCTGGTTTCCGTTGAGCAGACCTGCGTCCTTGTCCACCTTGATTACCTTTGTAAACAATTCCCAGTTTTTCTAGATACGTCTCTAAGGTTGTGGGCTTGCAGTGCAATTGTCTACAAATAAAAGCCTTAGAGCGATGCTCACTAATCCATCGTCTAATTTCAGTTTCTTTTTCTAAAATGTCATTTCTTTTCATGCCTCCCATAGTAACATACCTGCTTACTATTTAGAAAACACGTATACCTTATGCTAGCTAAATAGTGAGACTTGAATGCCCCTGACTGGACTCGAACCAGTAACCTCTTCCTTCTGAGGGAAGCGCCTTCTTCCTATTGGGCTACAAGGGCATATCGGGATGGCAGGATTTGAACCTGCGACTCCATACTCCCAAAGTATGGCTTCTAGCCGCTGAATTACATCCCGTTGATACTCCTGGTGGGAATTGAACCCACAACATCTGGTTTTTAAGACCAGCGCCTTCTTCCGTTGGGCTACAGGAGCCAGTTTTGATGCTCCTAGTGGGAGTCGAACCCACACATAAATAACAACTACTTTTGAGGTAGCGGCCTCTTCCAGTTGGGCTACAGGAGCATGATTTGGCTGCCCCGCCAGGGTTTGAACCTAGACCGTCTGAGTCAAAGTCAGATATGCTGCCAGTTACACCACAGGGCAATAAGTGGATGCCGGGACAGGGCTTGAACCTGTATCTCAGACTTCAGAGGACTGCGACTTGCCTATTCGTCCACCCGGCAATGAAATCAATGGCTGCCCTGGTAGGGATTGAACCTACGACCGTTCGCTTAACAGGCGACTGCTCTTCCACTGAGCTACAGGGCAATGCCAGCCCCCCAGGTCAGAATCGAACTGACGACCTCCTGTGCTTCAAACAGGCGCTACTACCAACTGAGCTACCGGGGGAAATTTCAACGGAGAGAGAGGGATTTGAACCCTCGTCAAGTTACACTTGATCAGCTTTTCCAAAACTGCGCCTTAAGCCACTCGGCCACCTCTCCAAGTTGACGAGAGCGGAGGGACTTGAACCCCCACCTCTTCGGTTTCGTAGACCGATGTTTTATCCAGTTAAACTACGCTCTCAATGGCGCGGGGACTGAGATTTGAACTCAGATCATCGGTTTTGGAGACCGAGATGTTGCCATTACACCATCCCCACATACGATTTGAACTTTGAATCCAAAGTCTGAAATCCAAAATTCAATGGGTCGGGCAGGAGTCGCACCTGCAATGCGCCTTCCGGACGCGGCGATTTTACAGACCGTTGCCTACGCTAATAGGCGAGCCGACCCAGGTAAAAAGGCGGAGAGGACAGGACTCGAACCTGCAATGGGTTACCCCATGCTTCCTTAGCAGGGAAGTGCTTTCAACCAATTCAGCCACCTCTCCAGATAACCCCAAGGAGATTTGAACTCCTGTCTCTGCCTTGAGGGGGCAGCGTCCTAACCACTAGACGATGAGGCTATGTTTATCAGTAGGAGTAGCAGGACTTGAACCTGCGACTAGTCCCTTATGAGAGGACTGCTCTACCTCTGAGCTATACTCCCAGAGCACGACCCCAAGGGGATTTGAACCCCTGTCTCCGCTTCGACAGAGCAGCGTCCTAACCACTAGACGATGGAGCCTCGCGTACCCAGTGGGAGTAGCAGGGGTCGAACCTGCAACCATACGGTTAAGAGCCGTCTGCTCTGCCAGTTGAGCTATACTCCCATGCACCAGATGATTAGCAGATTGAGAGGTCGAGGTGGGATTTGAACCCACGAATAAGAGCTTTGCAGGCTCCCTCCGTAAACCGCTTGGATACTCGACCTCGTTCACCAATCTGATAGCCCCAACGGGACTCGAACCCGTGTCTTCTGATCGAAATTCAGAAATCCTTGACCGCTAGACGATGGGGCCATTTGTGGGAAAAGGAAGTTTAAAACTTCCATAATTGCTGTTGAGCGAGACTGACCAGATTTGAACTGGCGACCCTTCCCTCGACAGGGGAACGCTCTAACCACTGAGCTACAGTCCCAGGACTCAATCAGCAATTCCCACTATTTATAGGTCTTGATTTTTGGGAGCGTAGTCGGTTGTTACCTGACCTCTTTTTGTAAGAGGAAATCAACGGTTTTTTAGAAAATATTGAAGAACATCTTGTACTAATTACCAGTTGAGCTACGCTTCCCTTCAAGACATCTGTGCCTATGGCTGTCAGCACAGATTGATGAATTAAATGGGTGCTTTCTTATTCAATTTTCAAGGTTCAGTAAAATGACTTAGATTCTTTAGAGAAAGAACCGACGTTCTAGTTGGTATATCTGTCTGATATTGTGATAGCGAACGTTGGTTTGTATTCGGTTGATGTGTTCAGATGACCGTTGTTCTCGCACTCTTTCAGGTTTTCGGAAAGGAGGCTGATTCGGTCTTTTGTTTGAATCCCCATTTGGTCTGTGTTGACCGGGGAATCGAATCAGTAGTAACAACATGGTGATTTGGAGTTGGAGTTTTTAGCTCCGTTCTTTGCTTTACTACATTTATATTACAAAAATACTACAAGGGTGTCAAGGATTTGGGGAAAGTTTTTTTTGAGGTTGTCAATGCCTTGCAGTTACTAGGCTTGAGCGAGAGAAGCTAAGGAAGAGTCAATAATATATAGTGCAAATTTTTTTCCCTTAATCTTCTGTAAGAGTGGCTCTGATACGGCCGAAGGAAAGAGGAGGTAGCACGGGAATGCTACCTCTAAAGCCGTTCAATTAACTAATGCATGACTTACGCACCACCTAGGAAATTTCAGGTATTTGAGCTACCTTTAGATCCCCCCAACCCCCCTTAAAAAGGGGGGCTAGTGTAAGTTGTGTGGTGATTAGCGTTGCTGCGCGAGTTAGGGCAGACAGCTAGTCCGGATTTGAGACTCTTCCCACAGCTTGATCAGAAAGAATTCAACGGCGTAATTCAGGGATGTTACAAAGACCCCTTCAGCACTATCTACGTCTGAAGTCATCCAAGTTCCCTTGAGGCTGACTTCGATGTATTCGGCATCGCACAGTGAAAGCGCGATCGCATCTTCTCCTTCCTTCTGCCGTTCCAGATGACGCAGCTGTGGCATATTCGCTGGAAGCAGAAACGATGCCGTACTCGGTTCGACGCAGAGATTGGTACCCGCTCTCAGCGCCAGAATCACTCGTGCCGTGACCCACTCCTCCAGGGGTTGAGCCAGACGCTCTAAGTAAAAGCCGTTTTCGGTATAAGTGAGTTTCAGCATCAGCTATATCTCCTGCCTCTCCAGGTTTACTTGCTGTTCACGCCAGAACTGCTCCGAGAAGGCAACAGTTGGGTGCATTGGCGCTTTGGGCTGGGTGCGTAGTGTCATTCCCGCTTGCAGGGGAGTGCGATCGCCTTTTCGGCTGTTACACCGTTCGCAAGCTATAACTACGTTGTCCCAAGTGTGTTTTCCGCCTTTTGACCGGGGAATTACGTGATCGAGTGTTAAGTGTTTGGTACTGCCGCAGTATTGGCAGGTGTGCTTGTCTCGTCTTAAGACTTCCCGCCGATTCACGGGAGGCACTCTCCAAACCCGCTCTCTATCTGTAATCGTCAAACGAATGTGTTCGGGTACCAACAGCACCACACTCGGTGAATGCACGGGAATACCTTTACCACTCGTAAAATCTAGAGGTTCAGCTTTCCCCGTCACGAGGAGAGCGATCGCTCGCTTAATGTTGACTCGACTGACTGGCAGATAGTTCTTCGAGAACACCACCACAGATTGCCTTAACACTTCAGTTGCGATCGTCACGGTTTGCCTCCTCATAGTTAAAACCCCCGCTTCTTTGGTTTAGGAGCGGGGGTTAGGTGAAAACGTTTAAAGTCTTCTTGTCCTATGTTGGTACGGCGTTTCTTCGCCTGTACCTCCCGCTGCTTGTATCTCGTTGTGGAAAGACGCTATTGCGTCCCGCTTTGCGATCGACACCCAGGAAATTCCCGGCGTCTTGATTCAATTGATTTCCAATCTCTGCTGTATGTTCTTCTATTGAGCTATACCTACCCTCATACCAAAAATCCACCCGCGATGCCGCTAAGTGCCAACCTCGTAGGGCAGCAGCATTAGGGCATGGGGTGGAAAGAGATAAATGAAGGCTCACAGAAGGGTGAATTGGTAAAGATCGATTTGAAAGCTGACTTTTACATACTACACTGGTATTACAAACATGTCCATATCTTTGGAGGAAAAAAAACAATGATGCGTACACTAACCAGAACAGCAACCACTGACATGGAAGTTACTAGCATCCGTTTAGAGAGAGAATTGAAAGAGAAACTCAAAGAACTCTCAGGCAATCAGGGATATCAAGCCCTGATTCGAGACGTACTCTGGAACTATGTGCAGCAAAAATCCGGTGATTATCGCCCCGAATTTTCCCTGTCTGATATCCGAGCCAGTATAGAAGCTGTAGCCCAACAAGAAGAACGCTGCGTACTCACGGGCAAGTTTATTCGTCAGAACGAGCGGATGTTATTGGGGCTGACAATTACTGGAGATATGGTTCCCTTAAGTTTAGAGAGTTTGTCCCACAGTTAACACTCTTGAGGGCACCCTGACAAGAGTGCCCTCGAATCCTGTTCCTATATATGGATTGCATTAGGTGAATAATGGATCAATAATCAATCGTTCATCCGTTTATGCAACACCAGCTTCTAGCTCCTCTGTTATTGATGGTTCTTGTTGGATCGGCAATTCCAACCCAAGCTCAAATCCCTGAGCTGATTCGACAATTACAAACGACTAAGAAGTGTGAGAAATGTATGTTAAATGGAGCCAACTTGTATGGTTCCAACTTGCAAGGTGCCAGTTTGAGTGATGCTAATCTCAGGGGTGCTGATCTAAGGCGTACCAATCTCAGTGGCGCTACCTTGAGTGGAGCCAACCTCAGTAGTGCTGATTTAAGCGATGCCAACCTGATGGATGCTGATTTAAGTGACGCTAACCTCAGGGATGCAACCTTGAGTAAGGCGGCACTTTCCGTTGTTCTTCTGTGTAATACCACCCTTCCAGAGGGGAGAGTCTCTAAAAGAGATTGCTCGCGATTTTCACGATAAAAAACCTGAAATTGCCGATATTTTAACGAAAAACCCCAGCACGGCTCTGGGGCTTGCAAGGGTCTTTATTTCACCGATTGCAGGACTGATGGATCTATCCTCTATCATCTTGCCCTTGCGGCTCCCTAAGAGAAGGAATAAATTGTCTGCCTTCCAAGGTTTGCAGCGTAAGCAGTAATCACCTAAGTCCTAACGATATATGTTCGCTTCTACTTAAAAAATACCACTGCCTAAATTGGGTTCTTCTCTACTTCCAGGAAGACTTAGCTGTTAAGATTGCCTGTGTTCAGAAACACAAGGCGGTGATATGATGTCCACCTAATTCCTAATTACCCTTAATAAAAATCTCTGTGCGTCACTGCGTCCCTGCGTCATTCCTAACGAGGGGTGTTTAACCGGACATGATATGAGATGGATGTCGAGTTGTCTCTAACAAAAAACCCCACCGGAGTGAAAGGGTGGGGTGACTCAGTGGTTACATTTCTGGATCGTAGGCTCGATGCAATTCATTAGGCTTCACCTGATGCGTTCACCCGATTGGGTGAAATGGGCAATGGGAGCTGGTCTGCAAATCAGAAGCTCGATATGATCAACTCCACATGGGCTTCAATGGTTTTGTGCGGGGTCATTCCCAGTACAGCGCTAGCGCAAAACCTGACCAACGGACGCTCCTTCCTTAACTGGAACCTAACCTCCTGCCGAGCCACCCCTTAGAACTAACGATTGAAGAAGATAGTTCTAAATCATCCCGCCAATCCACAAAGTATAGTTCTCTAGGAAACTTCTTTTGCCGATTGAGGCGCTCCGTATAGATATCCTTACAAATCTTTGTGGCTACTTCTCGAATAGAAATATAGCAGCTTTCAAGAGATCCTCGAAGTCTACCCTCGATCGCTTCTTGGGAAACTTCAATCGTTCTGACTTTTTCTTTGAAAGTATAAGGGCCAGGAATCCCGATTAGATTTAGAAACTCGCTAGCGGCTTCTAATTGACTGATTTGATACCTGTTCATCGTTAATTTTCCTTAACTTATGAGTATCAAAATTAATGTATGGATCACATCCTGTAATTTAAAAAAGAATCGTGAAAATTTTGTGAATTCAAATGGCAAGAATTTCAGGTCAATCGGGAGTAATATCATGTCCGGTTAAACACCCATCGTTAGGATTGACGCGGCGACACGGGGACACGGGGACGCGGAGAGTTTTTATTAGGGGTAATTAGACGGACATGATATAAGAACCGCAAGAGTATGGCTTTTTACCTTCAATTCTTGACCTTTTCTGGAAACAGAAATTAATATTACGTAACAATTGCCTAAAATAAGAATAGCCGTCATCTTCACAACGACTATGTACCTGACTTGGTTCGACAGCAACTCCTGGCTCATTGAACTTGGAGGAAAACGAATCCTCATTGACCCCTGGTTGGTGGATTCGTTAGTCTTTGGTAAGCTCGACTGGTTGTTTAAAGGTTCACGACACAGCGATCGCGCCATTCCAGACAACATCGATTTAATCTTGCTATCCCAAGGGTTGGAGGATCATGCACATCCGCCCACGTTGAAGCAACTGGATCGCACAATTCCTGTCGTTGGTTCTCCGAATGCCGCCAAGGTAGTACGGGAGTTAGGTTATACCGAAGTGACAGCCCTCAAGCATGGAGAAACTTTCACCCTAGGTACTCAAGTTGAAATCAACGCAACTCCCGGTAGCCCCATTGGGCCGACTCTGGTTGAAAATGGGTATCTTCTTAAAGAGTTAGGGACGAATTTAACGCTTTACTACGAACCTCATGGCTTTCATTCCCCATCTTTAAAGGAAGCTGCACCAGTTGATGTGGTGATTACCCCACTGATAGACCTAGCGCTGCCGTTGATTGGGCCAATTATTAGAGGAACCAAAAGTGGTTTAGAAGTTGCACAATGGCTGCAACCTCAAGTGATGGTACCCTCCGCCGAACCGGGGGAAGTTGAATATGCCGGAATGTTGGTTTATGCGCTGCGATCGGTAGGGAGTCTTGAAGAATTTCGGTCAAAGCTGGCTCAAAATAACCTCTCTACGCAAGTCATTGAGCCTCAACCAGGCGAGCGCTTTGAACTAGAACTTCTGCCGCGCGCCTTAGCTCATTAGGGAGTTGGCAAGGAACCCTCTTTGATTAGCGGACTACTGTAGGATGCGTCTCAAGGCACCCTATGATTTTAGAAGTCCGCTATCCCTCTACAATGGGAAAACCGCCTGAATATTTTAGCAACATCCATCAAGAGAAGCCTGTCTATTTACAGAGATGCTGACCTGACGGTTGGGATAAAAAGAAAAAGCCAGAACTATCAGCAGAAGTTCCCCACCTAGCTCTGGCTTGGTGTATGTTATGTTGTCCACCGTTAGTATTCCTAGACACGGCACAAAAGCCAAACTCATCTGTACCAGTTGCCAAACTGTCCACTTCCAGATCTCGGTCATTCTGAACAATTGCCCTCGTTGTATCTCAAGTAGATAGTCGATTCAGCGAGTTGCATAAGGGAATAGCTCTAGCAAAGGAAAGACTTCTACTGTTGAAGTATCAACACAACAGTGGAGTTGAAAAGAATGCCAGTAATTTTAAGCTTTATGGCTGTTGGTGCTTTCTTTCTAGTTTCTGCCATCATCGAAACCCTGATCGAAGGCCAATCGCCCTCTGACAATAATCTCAGAAAAAACAGACGAAACAACAATCACAGAAGCCTGAGGAATAAAGTATGAAGGATAAAATTTAGCCGTTTTAATACTTCATCATTTATACTTTTGGGTCATTCTTTCCAGTTCAAAATCGCGCAGATTTGATTCACTAAATCTTGCGCTTTGAACGGTTTTGTAATGACTCCTGTTACACCCAAGTCAATAAATTGCTGTTGTTCACTAATTTTGGCTTTTGCCGTGAGCAGAATGGTTGGGATGTGCTGGGTTGCCGCATCAGCCTGCAACTGTCGAAACGTTGTCGGTCCATCCATATCCGGCATCATGACATCGAGCAAAATGGCATCCGGCTGTTCAGTCTGAGCTGTGGCTAAGCCCTCGCTACCTGAAGCCGCCGTAAACACATCCCATCCAGCCGCTGCCTCCAGACAAATTTGGATAATTTCCCGAATACCATCTTCATCATCAATCACTAAGATTTTCTTGGTGGTCATCGTTGCCTTCCTCAATATTGCGTTCGGGCAGCGTAAAGTAAAAAGTACTGCCCTCACCTAGAGTACTCTCAACCCAAATCCTTCCACCGTGCTGCTGCACAATACTCCGGCAAATTGCCAAGCCTAAACCGGTGCCTCCTTTTTTCCGGGAATCGGAGGCATCAACTTGATGAAAGCGCTCAAAAATGGTTTCTAGCTTATCGGTGGGGATGCCTCGACCTTGGTCTTTAACCTTAAACAAGACCGTAGAGGTGAGGCGGTGGGGGGGTAAGGAAGTGAGAGATGGGTCGGTTGGACCTAGGCTGAATAGAGAATTTTCCCCTACGGCTGAGGGTCGGCGAAGTTGGATCGAAGGGTAGCGTATGGTTGTGCCATTGCTCAAAGTTGACCTTGGAGCAGCGTGAGGCAATAACTGCAACGCTGGGTCTAAAAGCATGGGGTTGTTTTCCCGCTCTTCTGGCTCTTGTCGTTCCACCGTCAACCAGACCGTAGAACCTCTAGGCGAAAATTTTATTGCATTACCCAGTAAATTTGTCAATACCTGAATCATCCGATCCGGGTCGGCATATAATGCGATCGCTTTTGCCGATGCTCCTGGGGTAATCGTGTTAGGAGACACACATAGAGTCACTCCAGCTCGATTCGCCATCACCTGAATCATCTCGGTCGCTTTGAGCATCAACTCAGCCACATCACACGTTTGTTTGAGCAAGCTAATTTTGCCAGACTCCAAACGCTCCAGCTCGAGGATATCGTTGACCAGCCGCACGAGACGTTCCGCACTTTGTGCCGCAATATCAATGACGCGACGCCCTTTTTCTGAGTAAGTATCCACCAAACCACTAGATAGCAAGTTCAGCGCACCATGAATTGAAGTCAATGGAGTGCGGAGTTCGTGGCTCACCACAGAGATAAACTCGTCTTTCATCCGTTCGATCACCTGACGTTCGGTGATATCTTCCCCAATACTCAGGGTACCAATCACATAACCCTGTAGATCTTGGAGTAACGTCGTGTTCCAGGCAATTACTCGCTCTTCACCCGACTTGGTCAGAACGATAGTCTGATTATGAGTGTAGAATTCTTGTTCTAAAAATTCTACAAAATTGTTCTGCTGTCGCTGTTTCTGGTGCTGCGGCAGGAATGTCTCAAACCAATCGCTGCCGATGACCTCGGCTTTGCTGTACTCGACCAATTCTAAGAAACAGGGATTAGCATACTCAACTTTTCCCTGATTATCCAGTCCCACCACCACTAAACGTACATTTTCGAGTAGGCTACGCCAACGTCGTTCTGCTTCACATAGGGTTGCAGCGATTTTCTTTTGTTGCGTGATATCGCGGGCAACCGTCGAAAGCATCTTGACTTGCCCATCCGGAGATTTGTGGGCAATGATCACTTGGCTGACGGGAATTTCGATACCTGGGTCGTGAGGAGCCTGGATTGAACCGTCAGAACTTCTTCCTCCTGCCGTCGGGTGACTTAAAAAAGCTGTTTCACCCACCCACGCCCCGTCACGAATAGCCGCTGGAATTCCTTCA
>DATNQL010000635.1:0-4790 GCA_036704025.1 Stenomitos sp. | reverse complement strand
TAAGCTAAAAAGCCGTGTAATTGAGTCCCCGAGTGATTCGGACCGGTGAGACATCCCCCTCGGAAGCAAGCGGTACGCAGCCCAAAATAGCGCCCATATTCTTGAACCAAAACATCTGCTGCAACTTTGGAGGCACCAAATAAACTATGGAGAGTTTGATCAACCGACATATCCTCCGATATCCCCGATTTGTATGTGTGATTGGGGTCAATTTCCCAACGAGTTTCGAGTTCAACTAGAGGCAATCGATTCGGTGTATCCCCGTATACTTTATTGGTGGAAGTGAAGATAAAAGGAGCGTCTGGGCAGTATTGACGAGTTGCCTCTAAGAGGTTGAGAGTTCCATTCGCATTGACCGAAAAATCCATCATTGGGTCGCGTGCAGCCCAATCATGAGAAGGTTGAGCAGCCGTATGAATAATCAGGACGATATTAGAACCATATTTCCTAAAAATCTGAGTAATGGTTTCATTATCTCGAATATCTGCCTCTAGGTGAGTATATTGTGTTCCCAGATTTTTTTCCAGGCGTTGTCGATTCCAAGTGGTAGAAGCGTCCTCGCCAAAAAATACGCGACGCATATCATTGTCAATTCCTACCACGTCCAAGCCTTGTGCGGCAAAAAATGTTGTAGCTTCAGAACCAATTAACCCGGCTGAGCCAGTAATGATCGCGACACTCACGTTTTACTCCCCAAATACAGATAGAACAGGCTAGGCAATAGGGGTGTAATCACTCTTTTGCCAAAACGAAAGAAATAACCTCTACAAAAGATTGGGCGGCTGAAGAAGGATTTTTCGCACGAATGAGTTGCTGAGATTGCTGGCTCATGGAGTCAATTTGTTCTGGATTGTCCAGAAAACGGCGCATGGCGATCGCTAATTCATCAGGTGCAAATGGGTCAAAAAGGTAACCATTCCTATCCTCAATGACCATTTCTGCGGCTCCTGCCCATTTAGAACAGAGAATGGGTTTACCAAAAACCATGGCTTCAAGCGCGACCATTCCCCATATATCTTCTAAGGTGGGAAATACAAAAACATCTGCCTGTTGGAAGTATTTCCCTAGACGCCCATATTCTACCCAGCCAACCCACCGGATCTGCTCTTCTAAATGTTTATTTTTAATAAAGATTTCTAGTTCCTCTCGTTGTTCACCCGTGCCAACAATGAGCAGCGAATAATCTAGATATCCCTGAGAGCGTAGGATAGAGCAGGCTTCTAAAAGGGACTGAATCCCTTTTCTGGGTGTAATACGTCCTACATACAGAAAGATTGGACGCTTGAGAGCTTCATCCCCTCGCTCAATGCTCTCAAAATTTTGCTGTAAAGTGGTTACATCTGGCACTAAATACGTTTTGGTAAATACAATCTCTGGTTTCGCACCCACCCCCTCAATCAGATAATTTCTAGCTCCATAACTATTAGCCACAAAGGCATCGGCATAGCGAGACATCACTCGTCGAAAGAGTGAACGAATCGTTGAATCTCGAAAATCGGAATTAGGAGAACTGCCATCATAAATAATGATAAATCGCCACTTCCCCCAAGGTTTTAAAAGCAGCGCTAACAGAGTCCACAACGAATACGCTTGGGCCAATATCACCTGTGGCTTAAATTGTATCAAGTGACCGATGATACCGGGAGAGAGTATCATCAGACGACGGCTGTAACCCTTCGTCTGCGTCATCTCTAAAGATTTCATCGTCCCGATCATTTTAATCACATTTGCGCCAGGAACTTTGGGATCGAATCCGGGCCAAACCAAACCGGTGTAAAAAATTGTATTTTTAAATACTTTTGTAAATTCTCTCAATACAGGTTGCCAGTAAGCTCCCAGTTCTACCGAAGGGACTAACCAAGCAATCCGGGTATCTTTATACTCATCCATCGGGTTGACCCTGAGTTATACAGACCTGGCTATTTAGCCACTCTCTCACAACATGGGGATGAATCATAGGCGTTTAGCAAAAATTGACCAAAATCGAATCAGCCAGATGAAATTATCCGCTTTTTGACGATCACACCGCCGCTATCAACGCTACAATCTCACTAGTATTTTTACTCATTTAGCCACTTTTTTCCGAACCACTCATTAGTGAAATTCTCAATAATCTCCGATAGGGAATCAACCAATAAAGAGGCCAAAACAGACCCCCATGCCTCTGGGCGAACACTTTCCACTCCCAAAAAGGGTGAAGGACTTGTTCTTTTACGGGTAAACCCTTGGGTTGACCAATTTTTTTGAGTCCCTCACCGAATGCTATTGATTCATCCGCCTCACTTCCAGGCTTGTAGTTCTGCGAACAAGTCCCGACATATCCGGATGCAACCCAAACGGTACATCCCTGTTGCTGGGCGCGTAAACCATAGTCCCAGTCACCGGCATAGTGGGTAAAAGCCGGTTCGAGATTCCCCACAACTTGAACCACTGTTCTGGGGATCAGCACACAGTTGCCGTTGATGGTGTCACAGCGCTGCGCGGACTCCCCAGGTTCTAGTAGGTCAAATTTCAGGGGTCGCCAACGACTGCGGCGCATCACACCACCATAAGTTGGGGCTTGAGTCTGGGGATCGCAAGTCGATCCGGCAACAATAGCCTGATGCTCACCTTGATCCCGCAAATGGTCAAACGTTTCTAAGAGGTGGCTTAAGGCGTTGGGGTAAAGCAGGGTGTCATTGTTCAGCCACAGGTAATAGTCGTAGTCGTGCTGGATGGCTTCAGCAAAGGCAAGGCGGGTTCCGCCATTCCAAAATAAGCTGCCATCTCCTGGAAGCATCTTCACCTGGGGGTAGGATTGGGCTACAGCTTCTGCGGTACCATCCGTACTGCCATCATCGACTAAATAAACATCAATGGTGACCTCGCGCTGGAGTTCCTGATTAAATAGAGCCTGAAGACAAGCCAACGTCAGTAGCTTACGGTTATGGCAAGTGAGCAGTGCCGCTAGGCGATCGCAGTTCATCGGTTCCAATATGTTGCTCCTCGTCGCAACGAGTTACAGTAGGCTTAAATCTGCATAGGATGGGCAATTTTTCTGTATTGAATTTTACATTGCATCCCTCTCATCCCACGGATCAGATGAGCACTCACGGAGCCACTCGGTGATTAACAGGACAAAAGATGACAAGCTCATGGAGGGTATCGATAGAATTTTACCGTAACTTACGATCAACCCCTCCACTATCACTCGTCGAACGTGAGACAAGCCATGATGGAAGATTTTGGCATCATTGTTGCCTGTTGTTACCAAGATTACTTATTTGCCAAGGGCTGTTGTGCCAGTATTAGACATTTCTTAGGCGATGTTCCAATCTGCCTGCTGGTTGATGGCACGTTCTCGGTCAGTTCCTTGGAAAAGGCCTACAACGTTCGTATCCTCAATCACCAGAATGTGACTCATGAGCTTCTCAGAAACAGAAGCTTTGGTTGGGGGAAAACGAAGATGATTGCATTTTGGGAAAGCCCCTGGAAGCATTTTCTCGTTTTAGATGCGGATACGAATGTATGGGGGAATGTGCTGAAGTATGCCGATTTTGAAAATTATGATGCAGTGATTGACAAGCCTCGTTATGGTTATCCCGACGACAAGGTTTGTGAATTTTTCTTTGAAACTTCAGAAGTTGAGAAATATTTCCCCGATTTTAATTGGCAAGCTCACCGGAATGATTACTTTTGTACAGGAACCTTCTTTGGAACGCGAGATATCTTTAGTTTGGAAGAGTATATTGAGATTTTAGATTTTACAGAAAAGCATCCAGGAATCTTTAAATATGGTGAGATGGGTTTCTTGAACTTCATGCTTTTCCGGGCCGCAGATCAGGGGAAAATTCGCTTGGGGCAAGTGCCGATGCAACTCATTGTGCCTGATTTTGAACGGGAGGCACTGCAAAAACGATTTCCTGTGGAAGCAACCGGGCCAGTGGTACAGAATGAAGAGGCGATCGTGATTCACTGGTGTGGGCCAAAGCCACGATTATCAACGTCTCAAGTTTACCCAGAACCCATGAGTTTTTGTCGGCGGCAGTTTCTTTCTAATGAGCGTGGATATACGGGAACAACCGCTAATTTATGGCTGAAATTAGAAGATTACTCCAGCCTTGTCAACGTTTATAAGAACAAAATCCTTCGCAAATTATCTCAAAGCCGTTAAACGTTACTGACTCAGAAGTAACCGTTATCGTTCAGAACAATCATCGTTGATTGGGAATTGACCCGAAAAAATGGGGCATGGATTTGATTTATACGAAGTTGCATTCATATGTAGCATATTCTTTTTCTGGGTGTCCTCGCGTCCCCGCGTCTGTCCCAACTACTATGTTTGAACGCAACTTTGTATTAGCTCGCGATTGGGGCAACCGTACTTAATTGGGACGGACGCCGTTCCTAGACAGGATGATTGTAGGGGCATAATCCGATTTCTGCTTGGAGCAAAATCTACCAGGTGAGAAAGGAGTAGTTCTCGATGAATCTGCTACCCTAAGTTTTTAAAGGCGTGAAGCATTTTAGTGATTGTGAGTTCCATGAATCTGCCGGAAACGACTGCCTATGTCAGGATTACGCAGCACTCCTGGCAACAGGGGAAGATGGAAGGAGAAGTTCAAGCGGCAGAATATCGATGGCAGTTTCAGTGGTTTTTCCGGAAGGGACAGTTGTGTGTCAAACCCTCTCTAGGACGTGCTCTGATTCAAGAGCCACTGGGTCGATTTTTAGAGCGCTGCGATTATCAACTGGAGCCAGGAGGAGATTATGCCTTTACGATTCGAGCCGAATTGTGATTAGAGGCTAAG
>DATNQL010000634.1:0-2975 GCA_036704025.1 Stenomitos sp. | reverse complement strand
ACATGTAAAGCGTTTTTTATCCGTCTATATACGGTATCAAAGTATAATTTATAGCTTTATTACTTGATAAAATTAGGTGAAAACCGATTGTGACAGTTGAGGGTGCGGAATGTAGGCAACAATACCCTGATCGTTAACCAGGACAATGGTGAACTGTTAGCCACACTCATTGGAGTGGAAGCCAACACCCTTAATCTGTGGGATTTCTCTATTCTCTAGAGCGTCGGTTGATTGAAACTTGGGGCAATCTCCCGTGGTTGCCCCAAGCCTTTATCTGGGTACCGATACTTGACTGAGCAAGGAAGAAATCACGGCATCCATTTGTAGTCCATCAAGTTGTGATTCCGGTTTCAGGATCAGACGATGACGTAACAAAGGAGGTGCTACAGTCTTGACATCATCGGGGGTGGCATAGTTGCGACCTTCTAGCCATGCGTGAGCTTTACTCGTTTGTAACCAAGCCACCGCTGCTCTCGGAGAAGCACCCAAGGCTAAATCAGGATGTTGTCGTGTGCGCTGTACCAACGCCAGTAGGTAATCGAGCAACTTGTCCTCAATTTCAACCGCTTGTACGGCTTTTCTCGCGCTTAGAATCTGTGCTACGGTTGCGATCGGCTTGAGCCGAGCTAAGTCTAGGCGCTTGGCGCGAAACCCTGCCTGAGAATTCAGCAACATTTGTTTTTCGGCGGCTGAATCGGGGTAATCCACCACTAATTTAAATAAAAAGCGGTCTAACTGTGCTTCGGGTAAGGGATAAGTGCCTTCAAATTCTAAGGAGTTTTGAGTGGCAATCACCCAAAACAGGTCAGACAGGGGTAACGTCTCCCCATCCAGCGTCACCTGCTGTTCTTCCATCGCTTCTAGCAGTGCGGCTTGGGTTTTGGGGGGGGTGCGGTTAATTTCATCCGCCAGCAAAACTTCCGTAAACACAGGTCCTTTTTTGAGGGTGAAGCTGCGGCTATTCAGGTCAAAAATGTTTGTCCCCAAAATGTCGGAGGGCAAAATATCTGGTGTGAGCTGAATTCTGCGAAAATCGGATTGGATCAGCCTTGCCAGCACCTTGACCAGTAAGGTTTTTCCTGTTCCGGGGACTCCTTCGATAATCACATGCCCTCCACTCAGAAGTGCCACGAGCATCTGCTGCACTAAAGTTGATTGACCCACCACTACTTTGGAAAGGGTCTGCGTTAGGCGGTCAAATATAGCGTTCGGTTCGCTCATGTGGCTATCAGCGTTGGCATGGATAGGACTTGAATTTTCATTTTGAACGATTACGGGTTCGAGGAGGAGAAATAACGGCGAATTTGCTGCCATTTTCCCAACCAGCTTAGCAATTGTGTTTCCCGGATTCGAGCTTTTTGGGCTTGTATTTGCAGCACTTGTTCCAGTTCTGCGGCTGAACGCCCTGTTTGCTGCACCCAGGCGTTCACGAGGGATTGAGGGTCGAGTTGTTCCTGTCCTAAAAAGAGTGATTTTTGCAGTTGCGCTTGTTCTTCTTTGCCCACAACTTCTAACACAAACTCACTGCTTTCGGCTTTTTGCAAGACGGCGGCTAAAGCCTGAATGTAAGCTTCACTGTTATTCACCATAGGTGTGGGTAAGGTTTCCGCTTTCCCAAAACGACGATTCCCAGCCCAGATGGCAACGAGGAGGAGAATTGCAACCTGAATCAAGGCTGGCAAGACGGGAGTTTTCCCTAAGTAACTGAATAAATCTTGTTCTTGTTTACGCTTTGTGGTTGCTGTATCTCTGTAACCGTGAAGGTATTCATCTACCCATACAAAATTGGGGATGGGAGCGTTTTCCTCCTTTGTGGATTGAGTCACCAGTTGGGCGAGAAATTCATAGTTTCCCCGGAAATCTTGATAGGCGTTGGCGGCTAAATCGGGTGTGGTCGCGAAGATAGTGCGTCCTTTGCCGATCTTTTCTTGCCAAACAATTGAACCGAAGCGATCGCCTAACTCTTTTTCCTTCGCTGATGGATTTCTACGTGCCGTACTAATCTTAACTGTCCCCATTGCCGTTTCATGCTGGGTATTAAAAGGGGCTTTGGTCACGGGCTGACGGATACCTAAAATGACCAACGTGTTGCCCTTTTCGACCCAGTCTCGCTCATCCTTATAGAGGTCTGGAGCAGACAAGTGGCTGTTGACGCGCAACAATGTCACTGGAGTTTTGATCGTCTTGTTGTTGGTTAAATTCTCAAACGGTTTTTGCCACCGCTTCACTGGAGTTCCCCGTTCGTCCATAAACGCATACCAAGCACCATACCCATTGGGGGCACGGGTGTAGGTAGAACCACTACTGAGTTTATTATTGGCAGGAGCTGCCAATAATGTGAGAAGAATCAGTGTTCCAATAGCGATTGCGCCAAATAACCAGAATCGCCGATTTGACCCATTCATCATGAACTATAGCGTTCCCTAGTCTAGCAGGGCGATGCATCTACGATACTGCCAACACGATCGCACGTTGGGTAAAGATAGGCGCGATCGCATTCACTATACTCCAAACGCGATCGCCTGTGAGTTACTGCTTACCGAACTGTAGTTGAAAAGTGTGGGTGGAAAGTGCGATCGCCCCCAAGTCGAGAGGTTGAGTTTATGCAAGTTTTCTACCAAAGTTAAGCATCCCAAAACTTTGTCTGTCTTCAGCGAAAGGTTGAGTACAATGGCGGTGTTGGTTGGAGTTTAGGGGATAGGAAAGGTATCGTCGGGGCGATCGCCCGAGAGCGCTGGCCAACAACCCATATGCAGCGGACTGTCGAGAGACACCTGTACTGAGTTTGAGACGCTGGTAGCCGCTGATTTAAAACGTTAGGCAGTGACCGAATCTATTCACACCCGTAAGGAAATTTTCCACAGTGGACATCCCACGGATATTCAACATCACTGAGAGTGCTCACCGCATCCACAACCCGATCACACCCGAAAAGCTCGCCACTCTCGGCGCGGCGCTGCGTCTGGAATCGGGGG
>DATNQL010000633.1:0-9167 GCA_036704025.1 Stenomitos sp. | reverse complement strand
CTGTGCGTCAGGTTTACGAGCGGGAGTAATGACCCTACTAACTCTAGCCATTCAGCAAGGTTGGACCCAACAGCAGTATTTAGAGCAGCGGCGGAATTTGGGACTTGAACATCAGCCTAACTGCCCTTTAGCCACATTTGCTCAGGAGTATTTTCAGGCTCAAAGCATTTAAAACCTTTTCCTTGTCTTTGTTCGTCAGTTAAAGAATTTTTATCTCCTTTAACTGACATCTCGAAACCAATCAAAAATATAACTATGTGGGCTAGTTCCATTACAGCTTATCTCCATTACTTAGGCTTCATGCTAGCTTTTGCAGCTCTCACCGTAGAGAGTTTCAACTTAAAACAAGAAATGACTCTTGATGAAGCGAAAAGAGTAGCATTTGCCGACGCGGCTTACGGTGTAGCTGCTACGGCGATTCTGATTACAGGAGTATTGAGGGTTCTCTACTTTGGCAAAGGAGCTGATTACTATCTAAACAATCCGTATTTTTATACTAAAATGGGAGTTTTTATCCTAATCAGTTTATTTTCCCTATATCCAACATTTACCTTTATCTCGTGGTTTAAAGACTTACAAAAAGGTCAATCGCCTCGCTTAGAAGTTACCACATTAAATCGACTGTCTTGGCTGATCAAAGGGGAGTTACTTGGTTTTATGTTATTGCCATTACTAGCCGCCGTTATGGCTAGAATCAGCGGAGTAAATTAGTGAAATAAAATTGATAAAATTCTCAATTGACCTAGCACTGGCTCTAATCTCTAGAATCAAAAATCGAAACATCATGCAAATCTCTAAACAACATCTTCCAGAAAAACAAAACAAACTCTACGATGTGATCGTGGTTGGCGGGGGTTCTGGTGGACTTTCGGCTGGCATTTACTTACAACGGTTTCTGCTTTCCAGTTTAATTATTGATAAAGGCAAAGCACGGTCTTTTTGGATGCAAGAATTACACAATTATTTGGGTTTACCACCAGACACTCCTGGTCGAGTGTTGCTGCAACGGGGAAAGGAACATTATGCCGCTTTGAATGGAGATTTGCTGAATGGTTTCGTTGAGGAAGTTGTCGATGAGGGAGAGACGTTTGCCGTGCGGGTGAAGGTGGGTCGGCAAAATAGCATTGAGGTAGTGTTTCGCTCAAAATACTTAATTGCTGCTAGCGGAATTATCGATTATCTACCGCCTTTAAATGATATGCGAAATGTCTACGAATATGCGGGTTATAACTTGCATGTTTGTATGGTGTGTGACGGATATGAAATGACCAATAAAAAATGCGGATTCTTTGCAGGTAGCGAAACTGCCATTGAGGAAATGGTGTTTAATTTAAGTTGGTTTACACCGTATATTACTATCTTTACTCATGGAGCCTTTGCTGTCAGTGAACAGCTCAAAGGTAAACTGATAAAATATGGTTATCCACTTATAGAAACACCGATTCAACAATTTCTAGGCGAAAATCACAAAATGACAGGTGTTGAGTTAACAGATGGGTCTCGAATAGAGTTAGAAACTGGATTAATTTCAATGGGTTCTCGCTATCACAACACCTATCTAAAAGGGATTGACTTGGAGATGAAGGGTGGCAATTTAGTAACGGATAAAATGTGCCGGACTTCTCACCCCAGGATTTTTGCGATCGGCGATTTAAAAGTAGGATTAAATCAAGTCATAATAGCAGCAGGAGATGGCGCTTTAGCCGCTACGGCAATTTGGCGAGAAATACGTCGTGCCACGGGAGCAAAACCTTGGGGAGAAAATCTGACGGCTGCAACCAATGGATAAGGTTTTAGTGCCTCCCCATGCCGACTACGCTGGGCTGGTTCGCTGCCAAACCCATCGCGTAACGCATCAGTTCTTGTTTCAGCGGTAAAATTTGGTCAATGCCAATCAATCCCAAGCGCCGAATCCATTGCAAGGGCAACCAGTTATTAGAGAACAAGCGATTGGCTAGATCGGTGCCAAACAAAACGGTAGCATTGTCTGTCCGACGCTGACGCTGATACTGATGCAGCAAATCGACATCACCGGGGTCTGTACCCAAGTCGTTTGCCCGAATCAGCAAAGAGGCTAGGGCTGCCACGTCCCGCAATCCCATGTTGAGTCCCTGCCCACCCACAGGATGGGTTGCATGGGCGGCGTCCCCGATTAATGCCAGCCGATGTGCCCTGTAGCGTCTGCTATGCTGACGGCGAGGTGTATAGCAAGCACGGGCAGAGACGGAGAGAACGCGCCCTAAGTCAGAGCTGATCCGAGGAGCCATCGTTTCGATCAAATCAGCATCATTGAGGGACATGAGCCGATCGCATTCTTTTGCTCTCGTAGTCCACACCACGCAACTGCGATGAGCCGTTGGTGCTTCGGCAGGAGCAACCATGGGCAGAATGGCAAAGGGACCACTGCGATGAAAACGCTCATAGCCGACTTGGTTGTGGGGAAATTCTGTGGTGATGGTACAGACAATCAAAGCCTGATTGTACTCCCATGCCGAGAGGGGAATGTTTGCCCATTGCCGAACCCAGGATTGTCGTCCATCGGCCCCAACCACCAGGGACGCAGATACCTGTTGCTGCTTGCCTTCCGACTCCAAGCTCACTTGTAGATGAGTGGGATAAGATGCGATCGCCCTTACTTTGGCTGGAGAAAACCATTTTATCGGTTGGGAAGCCAGAACCTGCCCCAATGCCGTTTCTGTCACTCGATTGGCTACCACATACCCTAAGGCTCGAAGGTCTAGATCGTCACAGCTCAGGGTTGCCGTCAGGGGAAATCCCTCATCAGATACGACGACTCGGTGAATAGGAGATACCCCTAAGGCTTGCATCACCGTCCAGGCACCAATTTGGTCGAGGATTTCCACTGAACCGAGTGCGATCGCGCTGGCTCTGCGATCGTCCTGTAGCGGTACTCCTGCGGAGTTGCTACGTGAACGTTGCCAGGGAGGGATGGGTTCCACAATACCGATCCGCAGAGAGGATTGTCCCAATGCGGCGGCTAGAGACATTCCCACCATCCCCCCTCCCACAATCAGAACATCACACTCCACTACTGCACCCACATTTGCCCTCCTGTTCATGCCCATCTTCATGTTCGTGAGTATGGTCATGATCTTCCGGCGCACCCAGCACGAGGGAACCCACAAGATAAGCCGCCACCGCTGCATCGGGGTCAGTTTCAGGAGTGACAATGGGTTTAATGCCCTTGGCTTCTAAGCGATGCGCTAATCCACTCCCCATACTGCCGCTAATCAACACTTGCACGTCGTCTAGGGGATGAGGTTTTTGGGGGGGAGTGGCATGAAAGCTCTGGTCTTTGCTTAATTCTAAAAGCTGCCTGCTTTCATCAGGTGTATCTACGTTGTAGATCCAGAACTTTAGGCAGTGTCCGGCGTGTCCGGTAACAGTGGTCTGATTTTGGCTGGAAACCGCAATTTTCATAAGTAAATTTCCTGATGAGTTGGGTTGCCTGGACTGGTGCGATGAAAATTGTCAAGACAGCAATCTTCAATACTGAAGAAATTGCAAAAATCTTTATGCAGCACTGCAATAGCCATTTATCAAGGGTATTGCAGACATCCCCAGGTAATTTCTTAATATATCTATTTAGCTATGTAGTAGTCAATGCCGACAACTGAACCTGAAGACATCTGGTTGATTAACTAGTTCAGATCCCCGACTTTGCGAAGAAGTCAGGTATCTTGGCGTTTACTTGCTAATGCGAGGATTGCGATAGCCGATAAGCTATCAGAACGGCTGAGATATCCATCGTTGCCGTTTTCGATACATGGCTTAAACGCCTACTCTTTCGCCTTTATAACCGAAACAGTGTGAAGTATAGGAAGAGTTGCTCCAATGAAACCCCTGTGGCGTAGCGTCATAATTAGTACTGCTTTATTGATAAGCGGCATCGTCGCTGTTGCTGTAGTCCCAAATTCATTGGCACAGCAAGAACTAGCCAAAGCACAAAGCCGTTGGGAAGATCGTGACTTTAAGCGTTATCGCATGGTTATCGAGACGGATAGCGGATTTTCCGAACCTTGTCGGCAAGAGGTTGAGATTGAAAACGAAAAGGTCATTAACGTTGTTCAGGACTGCCAAAAACCAGGGTCATTTGTGGCACAGTCAACACAAACGATTACAGACCTGTTTAATGAACTTGAAAAATATACCTCGAAAACGGAATGCGGCCCAAATGGCTGCTCCTGTGATGGTGTGATTAGCGCCGATGTTAGCTACGATCCACAGTTGGGATATCCACGCCAAATCGAACTTAAGTTGAAGCGATTGAATGTTGTAGAGCTTTGGCTGCATCCTCAAGGAAGGCGGGAAGCTATAGCTACGTTTCAGGGTGCGGGGTGTACGTTGATTGGCTTCGTCGGACGTAAATTCAAAGTCGTTTCCCTGTCACCGTCGCCAGCCGCACCCAAAAATCCCTAAAATCCAGAGTAGATTTCTTAGACTCTGGGAGAGCATTACACTTACTTATTCTGAATCCTTATTTGAGGCGATCGCTCCTAACCCCCATCATCCGGCACACCCGACACATCAATCCCGCACGCCTGACAAATCACCTTAAGCGAAACCTTGTACGCACGAGCCAGTGCCACAGCATTCTCAAGGCTTGGCTTGGCTTTGCCGTTTTCCCAATCGCTAAACCTGCGTTCTGAAACTCCGATTAGTTGCCTCAACTGAAATTGCGTTAGCTGATTCTGCTCTCTGAGTTGCCTCAACAGAGACTTCTCTTGTTTGTCTTGATTTTCTTCGCTCATACCAGAATAAAACAACCTGATGATTTCATCTTGACTGGCAACCAAACCAGATGTAAACTTCAGGTAAGTGAACACAAAAAAGACCAGCCAGTCTCGCTGGCTCTCTCAAGATACAACGCGGCTGACTGGTCTCCTCTAAAAGTGTCTCACTATTGAGTTCAATGGGTGCCTATGAAGCAATAATTTCCAGTTTGTATCTTCTTCCATTTGGTCACAAGTACGGCGATTGCTCCACTTGCCCGTGTAAGCAGTCGCCTTACCTGAACACGCACTACCAGCAATCTACCATGTCCCAGAACTTAATTACATCTGGGGTCGTTGACCCTGCCCAATTACCCTTAGATCAAGTACGCCAGGAAGTCGCCGCCCTGCTAAAAATTTCCCTGAGCCAAATCGAACGCCTAGAGTGTTGGCCTCACCAAATTTGGGTGAAGTTAGTCGAATCTCGTGCTAAATTCATCAGTTATCGCCGCTTGCCCCTCTGGATACAACAGGGACTTGATGCGATCGCACGTTGCACTTCACGCACCAGCCTCGATAAGTTGGGCGAAATTCTGCGTACCGAACGAGATTGGTACGATAACCACAAACAGCCTGAAGCCGTGCAGCCGTGGCGCAACGCCTGGGCGCAACAAGCGCAACACCTGCGTCAAGAAGAAGAACAGCTCAAACCCGTGAAAGCCCATCAGCAGGCAGGAGTCGAGTGGCAAAACGCTTGGCAACAAATTTTGTACTGTTGCCGAGACTGTATGGGATTAGAGCATATAGCCCCAGAACTGAAACGCCAAAGCCAGGAATTTGCTGATTTGCCAGAGGTGGTAGGAGCGATTGCACAATTGTGGCAACAGCGCTGGCAGCAACTCTCTCAAGCCACTGCCTAAAATACCCCAAGTTTTTTATAGTGCGATCGCGGAAAGTTGTGTCGGTTTGTAGTTAGACCCCAGTTTATTCGCGCAATATCCCACTTCTACAGCTTGATTGGGTTGAATCACCTCTCCCCCCGATTCTGGCTGCACCAAATACTTCGTACCTTGAGGCAGAAAATTCCCACCCCAAGCCTGAGTAATCGTTGCTTGATTAGGCGCAAACGTCATTTGCCAGTTCCGAGTACTGCCATTGCCCTGATTGGTAACCCGTAGATTAACACAGAGGCGCGTACTCTCATCAGACTGAATCAAGGTTTCTGCTTTCAGCACAGGAGTACCAGAGACATTCGCGGTACCACTGCTAGATGAAGTTGTAGTGATATTGTTAGAAGAATTTGTTGTGCTAGTACTCGAAAAATTGGTTGTTCCAGTACCTGAAGAAGTCGTGGTGCTAGTCCCTAAGGTAGTTGTTGTGGAACTACTAATAGGCAGCAGTGTACTGAGTAATTGTTGCTTGGCTGCATCGACCGTTTTCCAGTCGTCCAGCAGAATACCACCCGTATCAGCACTATTAGGATTCCAACTCCAATAGGTAAAGGATAGATTCTTTTGCTGAATAAAATCGACTAACTTTCGCTGCCAAATTCCCTCTGTCGAACTAGTATCCACTTTCCGACCACCAAACTCCCCAATCCAAATGGGAGCAATTCCTTGAGTTGCAATATAGTGAAATCCGGTTTCCCAACGGGTGGGCATATTGTTGGGAAATGTGGGGTCAGAAAACCAAGACTGGTTATAGACTCCAGAACCATATTCATGAGGGGAATAGACCAACTTGTTAGGTTTTGTGAGGCGCACCGGGTATTGCTTGACACCCACCAAATTGCCTCCATCCCAATACCATTGGTTTTTTTCTGGGACGTTTCCTACCCCCTCAACAACAATCAACCAATTGGGCGCGATCGCTTGAATTGCCTTGCCACATCGCTCAGCCGCAAGTCGCCAGTCAGTTAGTTGGTCATTGTTTCCCCACCTCGCTTTACCATGAGGTTCATTTTTCAGGTCAGCCCCAATGACATTAGGCTGGTTTTTATAGCGGGTTGCTAACAATTTCCATGTATCGATCCAGTTAGCTTCGGTAAAGCCATCGCCGTACCAAAGTTCAGGAATACTGTAATCATTAAGCCGATGACTATCCAGGAGAATGAATAATCCTTGTTGTGCTGCCTCCTGAATGATTAAATCCATAACCTGCAAAGGCGTTTTTCCCTGAAGGTTAGTGTTACTCCCAATGCTAAATGTAACTCCACTAATGTTAGAAGAACGTAACGCTTGCACGGAGTAAGGAAGTCGGATGACGTTATATCCCAGGCTCTTGATTTGAGCCAACATCCCCTTATAATCTCGTGCCCACAAGCCGTGAGGGACATGATTTTCTGTCTCCATGCCAAACCAGTTGACTCCTCTAAGTAGCACTTGCTGGCCTGTGGCGTCAATAATTTTAGCACCGCTGGTCGAAAGGGGAGTTTGAATTGCGCTCGCAGCGTTTGCCACATCTCCAAAATTCCGTAGATTGTGTGACAACACAACGAGTAAAAATACTACAACAGCCGTAATTTTACGCCAGTGAATAAAACGTCTAACCCTGCGATTCTTATCCCGTAGGTTTGAGAAGTTAAAAACTGCCAGCACTTTCCTGTACTCAAAGTGGTGCAACACCTGAGTAATTCCCTGAAAAAAATTATTCATGTATATAGGTAAATTTGTGAATCAGGTTACTACGCTCTACCCCAGCAGTGAGATTAATCTCAACCGACTGAGTGGGTAGAGCGATTCAATTTATAACTATCTTTGGGAATAATTATTCTTTAAGACCCTGTAAAATACAGTCTCATACCGTCCGGAAAATATCTAGGTACTTTACCCAAGCTTTATTAAAAAACAACGAAGAATTAGGAAAATCTCCAGATATGAAGTCTCAAAAGCTTAGCAAGTCAGGGTTTTACACCTAACTATCCTAGAATGATTTATGAAGTAATCGTAAAGCAAACTCAGGGGTCTAATTCTGACCCGCTATAACTTGAATAAAGAATGCCTCATTGTCAGCCTTGAGATCAACTTAGGCGAGTCTGAGCATCGGCTTTGAATGTTCTGTTTCTTGACAAGGCCATAAAATTTTTCTCAAGACAAACCATTCAAAAAGTCTGCGTCTATTTCTGGAAGAGAGGGGTTGATACTAATACCTGTCGCCAACTCAAAACCGGCTGGGGTGGTCAGGCGAGGTTGAATTTGGCAATACCAGTGTACCTGAGGTTCTTCCGCTTTGTAGCGAGCCGCTGTATTGATCACGTAGTTGTAATCAGGGTCATTCAATTTGTCATACAAATTCCGAAGAATGCTCTGCAAAATTAAGGCAAAATCCGATTTTTCCTGTTCAGAAATACTGCCAAAGTCAGCTTGATGATTTTTAGGCATAATCCAGGTTTCAAAAGGAACTTCCGCAGAAAAGGGAACAAAGGCTAAAAACGAATGATTTTCCTGAATCACTCGCCTGCGGTTTTGCAATTCAAACTCTAAGATGTCACAGTACACACACCGTCCCCATACATCAAAATATCGCTGAGCCTGTTCCTCTCGGTATCGACGATGCTGAGGAACGACACCGGTCACAATAATTTGAGAGTGAGGATGCTTTAAAGAAGCACCCGCTCGCTCACCATGATTGCGAAAAATGATCGCCATCATATTTTCATGAGCTACCATTAAATCGATGTAGCGTTTGTGATAAGTGTCAATCACAATCTCCACTTCGGATTGTGACATTGTGGCGATGTCTTTGTCGTGTTCTGGACTTTCAACAATCAACTCATGTTGACCATAACCGGGCATCGCGATATAAATTCCTTCCGTGGAACGGTAAGTATGTTCATGAGGTGTTAAGGCAGGAAACTTGTTAGGAACGACCCTCGTTTGCCAAGAGGTTTGTTGTTTGTTCGGGATCTCCAGAAGAATCGTCTCTAACATCGGCTCCCGACAAAAAGGGCATTTTTGCTCTTGGCTTACAGGCGGTTGTGGGGGCTGACTATTCTTTTTCTGAAAATCTTGAGGGCGTTTACGCCGACCCGGTGCATAAATAACCCATTCTCTAGTCACTTTATTGAGTCTGATTTGACCGTTGTGCATAATTTAAAGTTGAATGATTTTTTGGGGATTACGGCTCTTTCATTTGAAGTATAAAGATGAACGATGGAGGAAGCACTACTATTTCCATCCCGGAAACATCGTGGACAATCCAACCAGTGCTGTGACGTCTTACCCTCTTCTCCTAACCCTGATTTCTATCCGCAACATCATCAAGAGACAATCAACCTCAACAGGAGTGTCATCATCAACGGACTGTTGCCAATCACTTCTTTTTGGACGGCGCTCAAGGTACGATGGGCTGTGGCGATACCCTAAAGCATTGCTACGCTGGAGTACCGACTCCGATTTCTTAAACGCATCAGTTCTCCAACCAGAATATCTAACT
>DATNQL010000632.1:0-2003 GCA_036704025.1 Stenomitos sp. | reverse complement strand
GCACTATGACGCACTTCCGGTTCCGGGTCTTGGAGAGCAACAATCAGTTCAGGCACAACTAAAGCAGCTAGGGTTTCCCCCTCCCTATCACGTTCCCTTATGCTGATGCCCTGGAGGGCCGAGACAGCATTTATACGCACATTTTTATCCGGGTCTTTAAGAGCAGCCCTAAGAGCGGGAATCGCTGGTTCACCCATGTGTTCCAATGCATCGGCGGCTCCCCAGCGAACTGCCAATTTATTCTCTTTCAACAATTGGATCAAGGCGGGGATCGCTGGCTGACCAATTTTCTCTAGTGCAACAACCGCTTCCACAAATTCGGATTCATTCTCAGTTGTTTTTACCTTTTCCACTAGAGTTGCAATCTCTGCCTCAGTCGCTGTTTTCGCCCAGCTAATGCTTGTCAATACTAAAGGAGATGAAACGCTTAGTAAAACAGCCATAATTGCTGCTGTAAAGAACTTAATTCTGTAAGGTTTTATCATTGGGTTACCTCCATAGAGGTATCATCTTTATTTTAGAAAGACGTGCCATCCCAGCGATATTTCGACATGTTAGTTAAACGAGTATTGATAAAACTTAAAATCTTGTAGAGATATCCAGTTAAAAATAGTCATGTGTATAGGCAAGGCATACCTTGTCCCTACGATGTAATTTATGCAACTTACAATTAAAAATACTAGTGACAAGTAGAATTACAGCAATGGTTACTCAAGTACCATCTTCTGCCCAAAAAGACATCATCTACCCGGACAGCGACGGACAGCCGATGGCAGACAATACCCAGCAGTTTGAATTAATTGTATGGATTAAAGAAAACTTAGAACTATTGTTTGCCAATGACCCGAATGTATTTGTTGCAGGCGACCTGCTATGGTATCCGGTTGAAGGGGAGAACAAGCTTCGCCAAGCACCAGACGTAATGGTTGCCGTTGGCAGAGCGAAAGGATACCGAGGCTCTTATCAACAATGGCTCGAAGACAACATCCCGCCGCAGGTGGTATTTGAAATCTGGTCACCTGGGAATCGTCCCTCTAAGATGGCTCAGAAATTTGAGTTTTACGATCGCTACGGCGTAGAAGAATACTATCTGTACAAACCCGATTTAGTCGATTTAACAGGTTGGCAGCGTCGTAACTCACGATTAGAATTAATTGATCCAATAGCTGGTTGGGTAAGTCCACGACTGGGGATACGGTTTGAACTATCTGAAAGCCAACTCCAAATTTATCGCCCCGATAATCAGCCATTCCTAACCTACTTGGAATTGGAACAGCAACTCCAGCAAGAGCGACAACGGGCAGAGCAAGCTGAAGCACTACTAGAGCAAGAACGACAGAAAGCGCAAGCCCTAGAAGCTAAACTACAAGAACTCGGCATCAACCCAGAGCAATTGTGACAGACATTAATTGACAAGTCGAAGAACAGGCCGATCGCATTAATCGCTACCTTTCCCAACAATGACCCAATCTCTGGCGATCGCGCATTCAGCATTCATTCGCCTTGAGTCTTGTGGACTGTAATATAGAATGATCAAACGGCTGCTCCCTGTTGCAGTTGCTCCAACGCTAGGTGAGTTCGGGCGCGAACCGCTACATCAGATTCCGTCTTAAGTATTTGCTCAAAATGCTCACTCACGGTCTGGCAAATATCTGTGTCATTCTCTGCGGCGGAGGTTGCCAACCCTTGTAATCCTACAACGCCAGCATAGCGAACCACCCATTCCGGGTCTTGGGATGTCAATCGTAGGGTTTTAAGTGCTTGTGCTTGGGCGGCTGGAACGTCTTGAGTGGGTAGGGCAGACCAGCGTAGATGGCCCAGTCCTTTGGCAGCGGAGCGACGGACACTCATGGCAAAGTCTGTTTCTGCCGCTTCTCGCAATGTTTCTAACGCTCTGGGGTCGCCAATTCCAGCTAAGGCTCGAATCGCCCAGGCTCTACCACTGTAGTTGTAATCATCCAGCAGGGTGAGCAGCTTTGGCACAGCTACGTCCCCTAATTGAA
>DATNQL010000631.1:0-12151 GCA_036704025.1 Stenomitos sp. | reverse complement strand
GCTCCCTTCAAAGCCGGTAAAAAGAATTGGAACTTCAACCATAACCCCTTATTCTTAGATTTCCTCATCGGAGAAAGAGATTACGAATGCACACCTTGGGGTAGTCCGAGTTACAGCGTCTTAGGTTGGCAAAAACCTTGTTATTTACTCAATGAAGGTCATTATGCCACCTTCCAAGAACTGCTCGAAAAAACCGACTGGAGCCAATACGGTCGAGCCAGTGGCAACCCCAAATGTGCCGACTGCATGGTGCATTGTGGTTACGAACCAACCGCCGCCATGGACGCCATGGAACCGCAAAACGTTGCTCGTTCCTTTGGGAGTGTCTTAGGCATTTTCAATTAATACCAAATCCGGCTTCAATACCCCTTTTTGAGTGGAGACAAGGCAGAAGGCACAGGGCAAAAGGCAGAAGAAAGAAAAGACTTAAGGCAAAAAGGGCATTATCAAGGCGGATTTTGTATAACTTTAGGGAGTGCGTTACTCGTTAAGTAACGCACCCTACCCATTAAGAAACAACAAAAACCTTCCTCCAAAAACTCTGCGTTCCTCAGCGTCTTCCTCTGTGTCCTCTGCGTTAAAAAACTATTCCGACACTAACAAACTTGATAACCTAATCGACATTTAAATTGTATTATCGAGGAGGCAAGGCAGAAGGCAGTCCCGATGAAAAAATTTCACCGGCATGAATGAAAATAGTCCTCCCTTACACCCTACACCCCACACCCTACACCCCACTTTCAAGTCAGAAGGAATAAGATTTTTTATCTCATCAACAAAGTATGTAATTTAGATGCATCTCAGCTTATCAAACGCTCTGACTCTCACCCACCCTCTCTTGAACTTGACTATTTCGCAATTTCTGAGAGTAAAACGAAGCCGTTTCCTTCCCCCTTGCACACTCAGCCGCAAACTTAATTAAATGATGACCCACCAAGCCCACATGAATTAAACCTTCAATCTTCCCGGCTTTCAGTTTCGGATAGGCCATTTTCCAGAAGGTTTTGCGGTAGTGGCTAAACACTCCCACCCGAATCAAAATATTGGCTAACATGGTCAATCCCTTACGAATATTCGCCCCAGAGGTACGAGCCGGACTATTCGGAACCTTAATTCGATTCGGATAAGTATGCTCCATATTATAGGCAAATCGCTGATATAAAAACTCCGGTTTGTAAGCCTCTGTAATGCAGCGCTGCCACATATCAATTACCTGCTCATAAGGCATTAAAAATTCCACATTGGAATCTCGATCCTCCTCAAAAACGAGTCGTCCTTCCTGTTCTAATCTGCGCCATAAAGGAGTTCTCGGTAATGCATGAAGCAGATTAATCGTCAACATAGGAATCTGGGACAGACGAATAAACTCTAAAATTCGGTCTGCGGTTTCAGAGGTATCAGTATCCAATCCCATGATGATTCCCGATACCACTTCCATGCCATAACTATTTAAAACCTTCACAGCATCCAAAATGGGCATACTGAGGTTGTGCGTTTTAGAAATGGACTTAAGTGCGTCCGTTTCCGGCGTTTCAATACCACAGAAAACAGTACAAAAATAAGCCTCTCGCATCATTTCCAAAAGCTTGGGGCTTTGAGCCAGATTTAACGTCGCTTCACAGGCAAACTGCACCGGATAACCATTGCGTTTTTGCCAATCAATTAGGTGAGGCAGCAACGTCATCAGGGCACGGCGATCGCCTACAAAATTATCATCAACAAAATACACTGCGCCCGGATTCCCAGCTTGGCGGATTGCATCCAGTTCAGCCAGGATTTGTTCTGGCGTTTTCATGCGAGGATTGCGTCCATACAATTCAGGAATATCACAAAACTCGCAGCGATAAGGGCAACCACTAGAAAACTGAATATTGGCTAAAAAATAGTGGTTAATATTCAGTAAGTGGTAAGCAGGAATGGGAAATTCACTGAGAGGCAAACGCTCCTTCGTTTCAAAGCGAATTTGTTGTTGAGGACGTTCCCTATATTGGTCTAAATACTCAATCATCTGGTCAGTGGCATCCCCTAATTCCCCCAGATGTAAAATGTCAAAATCCGGGTAATATTCAGGGCAACCCGACACCGAAGGACCACCGACAACTGTGATTTTTCCGGCTTGATGAGCCAGTTGATTAATGCGATTAATTTGGGGACGTTGAATGTGCATCCCACTGACAATTACAACATCAGCCCATTGGTAATCTGCCCGTTTGGCAGGATGTACATTTTCATCAATAAAGCGAATCTCCCACTTTTTTGGCAAGTAAGCCGCAACAACCAAAATGCCTTGAGGTGGCATAAACGCCCGCACCTTCCTGACTCCCATGAGAGGATAGGCATGATGAAAGGTGCCAAATGAACGCGAATATTTAGGAAAAATGCAGAGGATGCGTCGAGGGTTTTGCGGAATATAACAGGTTTTTCCAGCCGGGGTTTCAGAAACTGGATTCTCGAAGGACTTTAATTGAGTAGTCATCCAGAACTTCTCCTCACGAAACTGAGCAATCAATGGGGCAGTAGTTTAGCTCAGATCTTGCACCCTTTTGAGGATAGGCAGGACGCCCAACCCAACTAGGAGAGATTTTTCAGGTGAGGTAGGTAGGACGCCCGCCCTATGGAAAGCTCACTTGAGATCGGTGCCAGATCTGAAGTTAACAAAGTCAGCTTGAATTGGGACTAGCTTATACCATTTTGGAATGAGGATTTTGAATTTCTTTCCAGAGTGAAGCTCATACCTCTTTTTTTGAAAGTTGCATCTATCTAAAATATGATTTTTTATCCCCGCCGCAAAATTTTTGTGAAAAATAGGATTAAAATTATCTGGCGTAAGGGTACTGAGACCTACCAACATGGTGAAGATCTGTCAGGGTTGGGGTGCGCGATTCGGCGTCGCGGCTGGGGCGATGAGGGGAGTGATGTCCTGTGGAGTAGCTTCGCTCCTGGCGTTTTCCGGAGATCAGGTGTTAGCTCAGGTGACTTCTGATGGCACTTTGCCAACGAATATACAAGTAGGAGCCGACGGGATTACCTATAATATTACAGGCGGCAGCCCGGTTGGCACTAATGTGTTCCATAGCTTCGGTATTTTTAGCGTACCGGCTGGCGGGAGTGCAAATTTTACAGATGTCGCTGGCTTTACGAATATTTTCGGGCGAGTCACCGGTGGCACCCCATCGTATATTCAGGGAACGATTCGAGCCGTAGGTAGCGCCAATCTCTTCTTAATCAATCCCAGTGGGATTATCTTTGGCCCCAATGCTCAGTTAAATATTGGTGGCTCCTTTGTAGGTACAACCGCAAATGCGATTCGCTTTCGTGGCGGTGGTGAGTTCTCCATGACTTCAGCCGTTGAGCCGAATAACTCGGTGTTGGCGCTCAATCCTTCTGCACTATTCTTCAATCAAACTCCAGCCGGTGCGATCGTTAATCAATCCATCGCACCTAATTCTACCGATCCAAGCCTCAAAGATGGTCTACGAGTGCCCGACGGTCAGAATTTGTTTCTGGTGGGCGGCGATGTGAGATTAGAGAATGGCGGGACGGTGAGAGCGCTCGGTGGTCGAATTGAGTTGGGAGGATTAGCGGGGACTGGGGAAGTCAAGATTGAAGAGCTGACGACTGGCAGCAACCCGCAATTAAATTTTCCCAATGTGCGATTGACGTTTCCAGAGGGCGTAGCCAGAGCGAATGTCTCACTCACCAATGGCGCTATTGTTGATGTCGTCGCTCTAGGCGGTGGGGATATTGCCATCAATGCTCAGAATATAGATGTTTCGGGAGACAGTTTCGTTTGTGCCGGACTCGGAACAACGGCATCCTCTTGTGGCACACCAAGCACAAGTTTTGGGTCATCTAACCCAAAGGCAGGAAATATTGCCATCGATGCGACAGGAGTGGTGAACGTCAGGCAGAGTCGCATTGAAAACAATGTTAATCCTGGCGCGACTGGGAATTCTGACAATATATTTGACGTAATTGCTAGTGAGAATTACTCTAATCTCTTTGGCTCCATCCTCATCAGTACTGGGTCGCTTTCAATCACGGAGGGTGCTAGCGTCAGTACCAGCACCTTTGGAAATGGAAATGCCGGACTCGTATTTGTGGATGCTAGTGATTCTGTTTCTGTTTCAGGCTACAGAGGAGAGCAACGGAGTAGAATCGCTAGTGCTGTCGTGAAAGGAGCTGTTGGCGATGCTGGGGGTATTTTAATCCGGACGGGTTCGCTGTCTTTAACGGATTATTCCCTGCTCAATAGCAGTACGGCTGGAATAGGAAACGCGGGTGCTGTGGTTGTCGAGGCAAATGGAGCCGTTTCACTCGTTAACGATAGTGTCATCTTCAATAACGTGGAAGCTGGGGGTAAAGGTGCTAGCGGCTTAATTGACATCACCGCCGAGTCACTTTCCTTACTGAATGGCTCCCAATTGCAAACTCTAGTTCGGGACGTTGAAAGCGGTAGCGCTGGAAACGTAAAGATTAATGTTCGTGATACGGTCACGATTAGTGGGGTAGGCAATCCCGCTTTCGGTAATCAAGGAGAAGCGTTGCCCAGTGCAATTTTTAGCAGCGTAGGCTCTGGAGTCAATGGCAATGCTGGTAATATCCAAATCAGTACTGGCTCTCTGTCCTTAAGTGATCGGGGTCAAATCAATACTGACCTTGATGGTACTGGAACACCGGGAAGTATTTACTTAGAAGCCACAGACTCAATCTCACTCACCAATGATGCGAAAATCAAGAGCGTAATCGGGGAAGATGCTGTAGCGACAAGTAGCGATAATCCATTTAGTAACGAGGTTTCTGATTCATTTGAAAATCAAACTACTGGCGGCAAAACTGGCACAATCTTAATTTCAACTGGAGGACTCTCCATAAACAACAATTCCTTCATTGATGCTAGTACCTTCGGACAGGGAGATGCAGGCTCTGTAATCGTGGCTGCTGACGGCACGGTTTCTCTAACTAACGGAGGCCGCATTTATAGTCGAGTGGAACCAACAGGAACGGGCAATGCCGGTGGAATTTTCATGGCAGTTGAGTCTCTAACAATAGAGGGGACTCCGGACAATCCTTCTGGACTCACAACTTCAGCCCTTGGAGTTGGGCAAGGCAATCCTGGAATTATCTGGGCGTTGGCTGACAAGGATATTACTATCAAAGGCGGAGCAGATGAGGATGTTCCCATACAAGACGGTCAACGTAGCGGCATCTTAAGCAGAGTAGGGCCAGAAACGGCGACTGGTGATACAAATGATACTGGTATTCTCCTCACTGGCGAGTCAATCTTTCTTAAGGATGGGGCGACAGTCAATGTAGACAATGATGGGATAGGCACGGCTGGTAACATCATCATCCTCGCTCGCGACCTGATTCTGAACAATCAAGGAAAAGTGACAGCCGCTTCGGCATCGGGTAAAGGTGGAGAGATCATTATTGCTGGCGACCTGATTCTGAACAATTCAGCATCAGATACAGATGGAACGATCATTTTACTTCCAGGGGATTTCGTGTTGTTGCTGCGTAATAGTGAGATATCTACCCTAGCAGGCAGTGCTGATCGCCCTGGCAGTATCAATGGAGGCGATATTACGATTAGTACCCGATACTTAATCACTGCTCCGGCTCGCTCAAACGACCTTGATGCAGAGGCATTTGGGGGGGTTGGAGGACGGATCGAAATTACCGCTGACCGCCTTTACGATATTCGGGAGCGATCCCTGTCCCGTTTGACAAATGATATCAGTGCCACATCAGGGTTTGGTCCTCCTGGCCAGGTAACTAGCACCGTCTTAAATGTTGACCCCACTCAAGGATTATCCAACCTACCAGCTAATCCTATTGACCCATCTACACTCATGGCTGAAACCTGCGCCCCTCGTGGCAATATAGCTGATCGACCAAAAAACCAATTTATTAACACCGGTCCTGGTGGTTTGCCCCCCGACCCCAATGCGGCTTTTACCGGTGAGGCAGTAGTCAATGAGTTAGAACCTGAGACTGAAACGGAAGAAAACAACACAGACAGTCCAAGTTCTACTAACCCAGAGAATCCGGTTCCGGCTGTAACCACTTCCCCTCAAGAGCCAGAACGGGTTGAAGCGCAAGGCTGGGTGTATGGGAAAAATGGCGATATCATCTTCACCGCCCAAGCCCCTACCGTTACCCCGACCCATCCCACGCTGACACCTGCATCTACTTGTAATGATTTCTAAACCTTGTCTGAGCTTGCCCTTCCCGTTAGGTTTATTAGCGCTAACCAATGGCTTGGTGACAGCACCGAGTCTAGCGCAAACCATTGATGATGCGCCCCAAGACTTACCGAATCCTGTTTTGGAAATAGGGGTCACAGAGCAAGATATTCCTTCTTTTTTTGTGCGCGAACCGCACATGGCGTCTAACTTGAACATAGAGGGGGAGAAAGAGGTTCCTGCTTTTTCGGTATCCTCTTCACATAGAGTACCGAACCTGAAAATAGACGCCCAAACTCAGACAGAGGAGGAGGGAAAGGGCGATGTTCAGGCTGTTGTTGGGAGCGATTCACTGGCTCAACTCCCTTCATTACCCTCCTCACCCGATATACCCCCCCTGCCTCCAGATATCACAGCCCCTCGCCCCACACAACCTCTACCAGAACCGTCACCCTCTCCCCCAACGCCGCCTTCAGACCCATTACTTCAATCTCCGCCGCCAGTTCCGACCGCACCGGAACCCATCCCTGGTGAAATTCCCGAAACGATTACCATTAAACAGTTTAAGTTTACAGGCAATACGGTGATCAGCAACGAAGACCTCACGGCTGCGATCGCCAAGGCAAAGTTGATCGGTCGTGAACTGACCTTTGCTGAAGTGTTCGAGGTTCGTTCTGTGATCACCACCCTTTACAGAGAACGGGGCTATGTCACTTCGGGTGCCATTATCCCCCCCCAAACCTTCCGCAATGCAGACGGTGTGGTTGAAGTCCAGATTATTGAAGGGAAATTAGAATCTATTGAAGTCCGAGGCACACGACGACTTAATCCTGACTACATCCGCAGTCGTGTTGCCCTTGCCGCTGGCGCACCCTTAAATCAGAGCGCCCTGATCGAAGCCCTGCAACTGTTGCAACTTGACCCGTTGATTAAAAACCTGTCTGCTGAATTAACCGCAGGCACGCGACAGGGATCGAGTTTACTGATTGTACAAGTTGAAGAGGCTAAAGCCTTCAGTTTGGACTTATCTCTGAATAATAACCGCTCCCCCACCATTGGCACCTTTGAGCGTCGATTGGATGCGACTCAAACCAACTTGCGGGGACAGGGGGATATTCTCAATGTCGGCTTCAGCAATACCAATGGCAGCAATACCTTAGATGCCACCTACACCTATCCGCTCAATCCTCGCAATGGTACTCTCAGATTCAGTACCAGTTTCACCTTGAGTCATGTTGTCGAATCTCCCTTTGACCGGGTAGATATTGACGCCAATTCGCGCTACTTTGCACTCACCTTTCGCCAACCCCTCCAGCGCAGTCTCTCTGAAGAATTTGCCGTCGGTGTATCCCTGACAAATCAGAAAAGTAAAGTTACCATTTTTGACGTTCCCGTCCGACTGGCACCCGGAACAGAAGAAGATGGTACAACAACTGTTACTGCTCTACGATTTTTTCAGGAATGGACGCGGCAAAGTAACCGTCACGTCTTCGCTGCTCGTTCCCAAGTCACGCTCGGACTCGGTTTCTTGGGGGGTACAACCAATGAAGATGCTCCGGATAGTAACTTTCTGGCTTGGCGCGGTCAAGCCCAATGGGTGAGTCTTTTGGCACCCGAAACCTTGTTAATTGTGCGCGGAGACTTGCAATTCTCACTTGACCCGCTTTTGCGCTTAGAGCAGTATGGATTGGGCGGTCAAGATACCGTCCGGGGTTACCGCCAAAATATATTCCTTTCCGATAGCGGGATGTTGGCTTCGGCGGAGTTACGCTTCCCAATTGCCCGTCTTCCCCGACAGAATGCGCTTTTGCAAGTCGCTCCCTTCATCGATTTTGGAGCCATCTGGAACAATTCAGGTAATCCCGACCCCGAACCCGACCCTAATTTTTTGGCCTCTGTGGGACTGGGTTTAAGGTTCCAAATGGGCGAACGTTTATCCGCTCGCGTGGATTGGGGGATTCCTCTGATCAATGCAATTTCTAGCGATAAAACGTTGCAAGAAAAGGGTTTATATTTTTCTATTAATTACAGTATTTTTTAAGCGCTGACCATGAAATATGTTAAAAAAATTATCCGTTTATTGGATTTTAAAATTAATATAATATCTGCTCTTTTAGCCTTTCTGTCTAGAGGCGAATGGAATGGACGTGATGCTCGTCCCGCCCTAAAGCGGCGGCGATTTAAACCCAGTTTGCCTACGCGGACAGGGAAACAGCAAGGGTCATTCACAGAGATTGGCTATAAAGTCTTTTCGTGTCAACCTAAAATCACAAAGAGTTTATTGATTTTCCTCTTTATCGCTTCTTTTTTCATCGTCCAAGGAGAAGCTTGCTTGTTGGGAGTCGGACGTTTACCAGTTGTTGCTCAAACTCCTGCGGAAGTAACGAATACCCAACCGGCCGTGAATCCAGACGCCCTAGTAGAAGAAGCCAAGAAGCTCTACCAAGCACAGAAGTTTCCAGAGGCAATAACTCTTTTGCAACAAGCGGCTATAGCGTTTGTTGCCAGGAAAGATGTACTCAATCAAGCGATGACTCTTGACCTCCAAGGGCAAGTCAATCTGGCTCAAGGGCAGCCAGAAATGGCTGTAGAAAATTTCTCAGCCGCTGTGGCTTTGTATGATCAATCGCGCAATAAAATCGAGGCAATTAGAAGTGGAATTAATCAAGCACAGGCACTTCGCAAGGCGGGATTCTATCGCCGTGCCTTAGATCTGCTTGAAGAACTCAACAAAAATCTCCCGAAGGAAATCGACCCACAACTTAAAGCGATCGCGCTGCGTAGTTTAGGAATTACTCAACGCTTAGTTGGAGATTTAAATAAGGCAGAAACGTCAATTAAGCAAAGTTTGGAAAGTGCTGAAAGTAACGATTCTCCCAAGCGCGAAGAGAATATCAGTGCAGCCTACTTGATGTTAGGGAATATCGCTAAAGACCGAGGCAATGTTGCTAAACAACGCAATGAAATAACCACAGCCGAAATACAATTTCAAGCGGCGATCGATCACTACAAAAAAGCGGCTGAGACGACCCAGATACCCACCACAAAAATTGAAGCCCAACTCAATGAACTCAGTGTATGGGGAGATCGAGAACTACCGTTTACTGATGCAGAACGGGAGACACTGCGCCAAGTTCGAGAGACTATCGATACATTACCTCTTTCTCGTACAGCCGTGCACGCTCGAATTAACTGGGCACGCATGGTGATGGAGCCGAAAAATGAAGCCAACGTTAACCCCCAAGATATTGCTCAGCAACTGACGATCGCACTCGAACAAGCCAGAAAGCTTAAAGATACTCGTTCTGAATCTTACGCCCTGGGCCAGTTGGGAGAACTACGCAAAAATATCGGAGACTTAGAGCAGGCAAGAGTGAATACTCAACAGGCGTTAGCGATCGCTCAGTCGATTGGGGCGAGTGATATTGCCTATCGCTGGCAGTGGCAGTTGGCGCAAATCCTGAAAGAACAGGGAAAAACAGAAGGTGCGATCGCGTCTTACGGTACTGCGCTAAAAAATCTTGAATCAATCCGCGGTGACTTGGTTAGTCTTAACCCGGACGCGCAATTCTCGTTTCGGGAGAGTGTTGAACCGGTTTATCGAGAGTTTGCAGGACTGTTGTTACAATCCAAAAATCCCGAAAACTTAGCGAAAGCTCGTACAGCGATTGAATCTCTTCAGCAAGCCGAACTGGTCAATTTCTTTCGCGAAAATTGTATAACATCCAAGTCGGTGAAGATTGATGATATTGACAAGAAAGCGGCTGTTATTTATCCGATTGTTTTAGCAGACCGATTAGAGGTCATTTTGTCACTCCCTGGCGATCGTTTCGAGTCACACTCGATTGCCAAACCACGAGTCGAAGTGCAAGAAATCTTTACTCGGCTGCGGCAAGCGATTACTCCCTCACTTCTTGACTCTCGTACCGCCAATCCCACACTCATACCCAAAGACAAACAAGATGGGCAGTATTTAAAGCTGGCTCAACAGGTGTACGATTGGCTCATTCGACCCTTCAAGGAGGATATCGAAGCGAGTGAGGTTAAAACCCTTGTCTTTGTGCTAGATGGCCCCATGCTGAATTTGCCAATGTCGGTGCTTCACGATGGCGAGAAGTATTTAGTAGAAAATTATGCGATCGCGCTGACTCCAGGGCTGCAACTGTTGGATTCCCAACCCTTAGCACGCGGTGAAATCACGGCTCTCAAGGCTGGACTCTCTGAAGAGCGTAAGCTGCCCCTTGCAAGCCGTCCGGAACCTTTGTATTTTCCAGCACTGCCCAATGTAAAGTATGAATTAAACGGCATCCAGTCGGAGGTATCCGGTAAACTTATCCTCAACAATGAATTTACCACCGATGCCATTCAACGAGCGATCAACTCAGTTCCTTACCCCATCGTTCACCTAGCCACTCATGGGATGTTCAGTTCTAATGCTGAAGAAACCTTTATTCTCACTTCCGATGATCGCCTTAACATTAACCAGCTCAAGCAACTGCTGCGAGGTAGAGAAGAAGACAGCAGAAAAGCCATCGAGTTGCTAGTTCTCAGTGCTTGTGAGACAGCGACTGGAGATGAACAGGCGGCACTCGGATTAGCTGGCGTGGCAGTACAAGCCGGTGCTCGTAGCACTCTGGCAACCTTATGGGTTGTTAATGATGAAGCCACAGCCAAACTGATGATTCGATTTTATGAAGAGTTAAAAAACACGGAGGTTAGCAAAGCCAAAGCTCTCCAGCAAGCTCAATTGTGGCTCATGCAGCAAGATAGTAAATACAAAAACCCGGATTATTGGGCACCGTTTGTTTTGGTCGGAAACTGGCTTTAACATTTCAGTTCGCCGTAAGCGTTTTGGCGCTAAAGCATAGCGACAAACCCGACTCTACTCCTGACAATGAATGCGATCCATGATTAGAGGGATTCAAACATCGCGGTGAAGCCGTCCAGAGTCATACACTCTTCCACAAATTCTTCCGTATCGCTGACGTCTTCGAGCTGATATTCCATGATGCGTCGCTCATCGTCCCGCATCTTTTTAGAAGACAAGGGAGTGGCAGGATATTTAGCCGCGATCGCCTTAAAGGCTGTAGCCGAGTTGCGCCAACTTTCAGCAGAACATTGGATAATCACTCGCCACATCATTCAATCCCTCGTTACGTTTAGTGCACAAGTCGTCCGGGAACCATTGTGTCACGATTTTGGCGTGACCTGTGTATCCGGCGTATAATTTATCGGCTCATTCATGAGTACCTTTTGGTCAATCCATCTGTTGGAACATCGTTCAATACCTCAGAAAACCTAAAACCGAGAACAATGGCTAAAAAAAACAATAGTAATTCCCAGCTCCCTTCATCAATCTCAGCTCGTGGTTGTCGCATCGCTCAACCCAGTTCTGAGTTTTACTCGATTTTTTCGCCAGAAGAAGTTTTAGGGATTATTGATGCCTTAGAAATTCGTCGAGAATTTCCTTTGAAGTATTCCTACAAAGGTAGAGGGGCTAAAATTTGGGATAATTTTTATGTCAAATATATTACTCCTAAATGGTATCGATCATCCAGTACTGAAATTGACCTTTTAAAAGAGAATTTTGACTTTCTTAACGGTCATCTTCAAAATTATAATAAAGTCAATATTGTAGATGTAGGCGCAGGAAACTCCTATCCCGTCAAAGAATTTATCGGTAGACTTCATCAATTGGGTCGAATCAATAAATATATCGCCTTAGATATTAGCCAAGGATTGCTACAAGTCTCTAAAAACAATTTTACTCATTGGTTTCCTACTATTGATTTTATAAGTTCCCCTATTGACATAGAAAATCATTGCTTATCTGAAATTTTATTAAAAAATCAAGTGAATCTTGAACCAGAGCATACAGCTCAAATTTTCTTACATTTAGGTGTAACTATGGGCAATCATCAAAACAGAGCTGGAGCTTTCAAAAACTTCCGCGACAGTATGAG
>DATNQL010000630.1:0-6911 GCA_036704025.1 Stenomitos sp. | reverse complement strand
TGCTACAGCGTGGTGTACCGATTGATGGGGTCGGTTTTCAATCTCACTTAGGATTAAGCTATTTACCCAAGCTAAACTCTCTTGCTCAGAACTTTGAGCGTTTCAATCAACTGGGTTTAGAGGTACAGTTCACTGAATTAGATATGAAAATTCAGGATGGGAAAGGAAGTTTAGAAAAACGTTTGGCAGAACAAGCGAAAGCTTATAGCGATCTGCTCAGAGTATGTTTACAGGCTAAAAAATGTACAGCGCTCATTACTTGGGGATTTACAGACCGATATACTTGGATTGCTGATGTGACGGGCGAGGTAGAAGCACCCCTCATTTTTGATGCGTCTTATCGCCCCAAGCCGGCTTATGAGGCCATTAAAGAAGTTTTAATTTCTAAATAGCAGCATAGTATCAGCGTCTTAGGTTGAATGTCACTGACTTAAGAACTTTCCTGTGGAATTTGCCCCCTAAATCCCCCAAAATTGGGGGACTTTGAACCCACATTCCGCACCTTGAAGTGTCACACTACGTAATTTTGGTAATGGGTAATGGGTAATGGGTAATGGAAAGAGTTTTTTACGTAGTTTATGTAGTATAGGCTACTAATTTTCAATGCCCAATTGCGTAAAAACCAATTGTGCCAGTCGAGGGTGCGGAATGTGGGTTTGAACTTTGGCTCCCCCAGAATTGGGGGTTGGGGGGCGGATCGGCTCGTTAAGTCAGTGCCATTTGTCTTAGGTTGATGAGGGTTTCGGCTTTGCCGCAGAAGGTGAAGGCTTCGGACTGGGAGTTGTCGATGGCGATGGTTTCGGACTTGCCGCAGAAGGTGAAGGCTTCGGACTTGGAGTTGTCGATGGCGATGGTTTCGGCTTCTCAGCAGAAGGTGAAGGCTTCGGACTGGGAGTTGTCGATGGCGATGGTTTCGGCTTTGCCGCAGAAGGTGAAGGTTTCGGACTTGGAGTTGTCGATGATGAGGGTTTCGGCTTTGCCGCAGAAGGTGAAGGTTTTGGACTTGGAGTCGCTGATGAAGGCTTCGGCTTTGCCGTCGCCGATGGTGAAGGTTTTGGACTTGGAGTCGCTGATGATGAAGGTTTCGGTGTTGCAGAAGTCGGTAAAGGTTTTGGACTCTTAGGTTTTCCCGATTGGCTCTGCCATTCCGACATCGGGCGATTTACGGCATACTCAAAGTCTATGGGGACTAAAAGAACTTTTAACTGCTCAGGTGATTGTGGTGATGGCTCTACATGAGCATAGATAAAACTGCGATTAAAGTCAGGTTTACCTAAAATTAACCGATAATTTTGCTTATTGTTGAGTTGTACTTTGACAGTGGCAAAGGGCTGATCAAATCCATATTCCTGACGTTCTGTTGTGGGAACAAAAAAAGAGCGATCGCTTTTTCCTTCTGCTAGCAAGTTCAACAAAAAGGCAACAGCCGCATCACTCGCTGGAGCCTCTTTGGGCTGCTTCATTCGCCAATTGGTTGTTTGCCCACTGACTCGGTCAAATTCCAACGTTTCTTGAGCGGTGTAAAGGGTGACCGATTGAATCTGGTCTTCTTTAAAGGCAAAGATAGGTTCTTTTGTGGTCTTAGTTGCTTCCTGGTTTTGGGTACGTTGAATTTCAGAGTAATACACAACACCACCCAGTAATGTTGCCGTGATTAATAAAACCAGAGTTGTCCGCTGTAGCTTCATACTCAAAGGCTTGAAAGTTAGCAGATTTTAAAGTTAAAGGTTTTAAAGTTGAAGGTTTTAAAGTTGAAGGCTAGATTTTTCTAAATCTAACTTTCAACTTAGATTACGTCCTGGTATGAACTTCGGTGCTGCGCTAACAACCTGCCAACGTTCAACCTTAACGGCGTCGCCACCACATAACTCCAGCTATCATCAAACCCAGTAATGGCATAATTAATAATCCGGTCCAACCGAGTACTCCAGCTTGCATGGGTGTTAAGTTAATGCGACGGTTTTTCTGTTCTTTGGGACGGATGGACAAAGTTTGATCGTCCCGATTGCTTAACCAACTAACAGAATTGAGAAAAACATCTCCATTCAGTTGCTGCTCAAACCAACCATTGCTACTAAAACTAGAGTTGCCAATAACAACGAGTCTGGACTCAGATGTCCTCTTATCAATCGGTTTTTCATTGACTAATGAAGGGGACGCTTGTGCGGTTGGAGATGGTGACGGCGAAGGAGATGCCCCAGGATTTGCCGTTGCCTGCGGTGTTGGTGTGGGTGAGGATTGAGCTTGCCCTTTAGGGGAGGCGGTTGGGGAGGGCGACGCCCCAAGGCTTGCCGTTGCCTGCGGTATTGGTGTGGGTGAGGCTTGGGCTTGCCTTTTAGGGGAATTGGTTGGGGAGGGTGACACCCCAGGACTTGCCGTTACCTGTGGTGCTGGCGTGGGTAACGCTGATGGAGGTATAGCTTTGCGGCTCAAGGCAACAGCTAGGGTTAAGGGGCCGGGGCGATCGCTTTTTGGATCGAATTGTAGGGGTTGTGTCTCAGGGGTACTCTCGGCCCAACTCTGCTCATTAGTTCGCAACAGGGGTGTTTCTGTAACGCCTTGTACAGGAGTAACCTCGATCGGTCGTGCGACTGGATAGAGAGAGTAGTTATTCCCAAAATCTCTGGTAATGGGATGATTCCCATAGGTAGTCACTAAAGGCGTAGCAGGGCCAAGTCCGACTCCGCGCCCCTCCCCTGAAGCATCAATCACAATTTGACGCTCTAGTTTAACTCCCCAAGCGGTTAATAAGCTATCCAGTCCAGCATTAATTTCTGGGTCAATCATCAATAGTAAGCTACCGCCCGTGGAAAGATAATTGTTCAATGCTTGAACTTCTGCTTCAAACAGCGCCCGCTTAGGCCCGGCCAGCACGACCAAAGAAGCATCTTTGGGAACTTCTGAGCGCTCGGCTAAATTCAGGGGTAGGGGCGTAAAATTTTTGTCTTTTAAGGCACTGATCGCTTGAGAGAGTCCACCTTCTACTTCTTCTAAAGGGCGTTCTCCATGCCCTTGCAGGAAGTAAACTTTATCGATGCGATCGCTCGTCAATTGTTCAATACTATTGGTCAACTTAATTTCCGAGAGACGCTCTGCCTCGTTGACCGTTTGTACTAATTTTCGGTCTTGACCATATTCTAGGTGAACTTCTCCCGGTAACTTAACATTAAATTTTTGAGCCAGTCCCGGTTTTAACTGCGGGTCAACAAACTCATATTCCAACTTCGACCCATAGCGACGGTAATTTTTGAGCAATTCTAAGTCAGATGGGTTAGGCGTCGGAGAAAACATCCAAACCTTCACGGGTTGATCCAATGTTTTCACCACCCGTTGGGATAAAGGCGAGAGGGTAAATAGCTGGTTTTCTGTTAAGTCGATTCGCTGCCCATAGCGAACGGCTAAAAAGTTAATCAGCCCCAAAATTATAATCATTGCCAGGGTGGCAATAATGGCATTGGTTCCGGCTTGAGTGGAACGGCGTCCCCAAAAGCCAGGTGAACTGCCTAATAAAATCAGCCACAATCCTATAATTACAAGTCCAGCAATTAGCAACCCCAATGCAACGGGTGACCATTGACCAGCAACCATTCTGGCACTTAGACCCATGATGCTCAGGATGGGGCCGAGCCAAAACAAATATTTAAAGTAATTCTTTTTCGGTTTTTTGGCAATGGTCTTCATAGTCGTCATTCATTATTAGTTATTAGTCATTCTTTTTCTGGGATTAGTAATGGGTAATAGCTAATGGGTAATTTTTGTGAGAGATTTTGTGGGTGTGAGTTCCTCCCTTATCTCCCGTTCTCTCCAGTCTCAAATCCCAATCAACTGTTAACTCAACTGCGTTGGAAACGTAAAGCATCGATATATTGAGCCGTTAAAAATATCCCCAAAATAATGTAGGTGGCGAATAAAATTAGACTACTAGGGTCAAGGATGCCTCTAACCAGGTTGTTATAGTTTTCCAGCAACGATAAATGTCCGATGGCTTCACCAATAGGGCCTTTGATACTTTGGGCAACCCAACCAATTACCCAAAGGAAAATATTCACCCCAAAGGTAATGAACGCCGCCACAATGGTGCTGTCGGTTAGGGAAGAAATAAACATTCCTAACGAGAGAATTGAAGCCGCTAATAAGATTAATCCAGCGTGAGCGAGTAAGGGGGCGGCAGGGGCAAGGGGGGGATTGGTAGATGAGAGTGCGATCGCTTCATAAACCAGCAAGGGCAGAATCATGAACGTGAAAAACGCCAGCACGCCCAATAATTTTCCGACTGCTACCGCCCAATTGGTAATCGGGGAAGTTGCCAATAGCTCTAACGTCCCGTATTTACGTTCCTCGGCATATAGCCCCATCGAAAGAACTGGTAACACAAATAATGTAAGGGGGCCGAGGAAGCCCAAAAAGGCATTTAAAAATTCATAAGCCACATCCAGGGGGGGGGCAGGTACCCCCATTTGGTCTCGCATGGCAACTTGCTGAATGATGCCATCTGGACTGAGGAGAATCGCCACAAAAAAGAAACCCGACAATAGCCAGAATATGCTGGCGACTAAGTAAGCAAGGGGCGAACCAAAATAACCCCCTAATTCCTTACGCACGATCGCCAAAACGTTAGCAATCACCACACCCATCTATGACTCTCCTCCAGATGCTGCATTTACAGTCACATCAGACTCCTCAAAATCCTCATCCGACTCTTCGAGGGGTTGTTCCCTGGTTGTCAGTTCTAAAAACACATCTTCTAGTGTGACGCGAGTCCGTCGCATTTCATGGATTCCCAATCCAGCGCCAAAAGTCACCGACGCAATATCCCGTCCAGGTTCAGCACCGGGGGCATTGACAATGCGAAGTAGGGAACGTTGAGGAGGAAGTTCGGGATTTTTCACCAGTTCGACCATACAGATTCCGGGCACAATCTGTAATAATTTTTGTAACTGATGGGCATCGCCGTCTACTTCTAGCTCATAACCAGAGCCTCCAACCAATTGAGCCATCAAGTTTTCGGGACTATTGGTTGCCACAATGCGACCTCGGTTGATAATCGCGACGCGGTTACAGGTCATACTCACCTCTGGCAGAATATGGGTCGAGAGGATAATTGTATGTTCTCCGGCGAGGCTTTTAATTAAGTTACGGACATCGATGATTTGTCGAGGGTCGAGTCCTACCGTAGGTTCATCGAGAATAATCGCCGGGGGGTCATGTACAATGGCTTGAGCAATGCCGACACGTTGACGAAAGCCTTTGGATAATTTGCGAATCAGGATTTTGCGCTTTTGCGTTAGGTTGCAGCGTTCCATCGTCCAGTTGACTCGTTCGGTGCGATCGCCCGCCACAACGCCTTTAATTCGTGCGACAAAGTGCAAAAACCCCTCAACCGTCATTTCCCGATACAGGGGGGGCGTTTCTGGCAAGTAACCAATCCGCCGTCTGATTTCCATCGAATTTTCATGCACATCATAGCCAGCAATCCGGGCTGTGCCACTCGTTGCTGGTAAATATCCAGCCAAAATTCGCATGGTGGTTGTTTTCCCGGCACCATTAGGCCCCAGGAAACCCAATATTTCTCCAGGCTCGACCTTGAAGGTAACATCCTGAATAGCTGGGGTAGAACCGTAGATTTTACTAAGATGTTCGACTTCAATCATGGGTGCTGGTCGTTCATCATAAGGGTTGTACTCACTTGGGTTGGGGGAAAAGCTAGGATGCTTGGTGGATGCGGCCCAACTTCCACCCTTGAATATTTCTTAGATTAACGCCTGACGGGTCTGCCGTTTTCTAAGAGCGATGGAATTGGGTTAAAGGTTAGTCGGTTAGTGGGTTGAATGTTAGTCCTGAAAGTCAGTGGGTCAGTGATCCAGTGAGCCAATTGCACGTTCTAGCTTCAACCTTCAACCTTCAAGTTTCTCACCTGCAACGCTCTAATATCGTTTCCCCTTAAGTTGGCTACAGATGATGGACACCCAGACGTGGGGACACGGAGATTGATTTGTAGCAAACATTTAGGTATTTGATATAACCAATCCTCTATCACTGTTTTTGTTCGAGTAAAAAGCAAATCATGGTTCAGTCCACTCTCTACGTCAACCCACAAACGGGCAAAGATACCGGTACTGGTAACACTCAGTCTCCGTTCAAAACCTTAACGCGGGCACTCACCGCCGCCTCATCAGGAACCACCATTCAGTTATCAGCAGGAACTTACAATGCCGCTGGGGGAGAAGTATTTCCTTTAGTTGTGCCTACAGGTGTGACGGTGCTGGGACATGAACCCAGTAAGGGGAAGGGCATTGTTATCCTGGGCAGTGGGAAATATAGTAGCCCAACCTTCAATGTCCAAAATATCACCCTAAGGCTGGAGTCGAAAGCTCAATTGCGAGGGGTAACTGTGACGAATCCCATGGACAAGGGGACAGCGGTTTGGGTTGAATCCACGGCACCGATGGTTACTAACAATACCTTCACCGGTTGTGGTCGTGAGGGGGTGTTTGTCACGGGTACCGGCAAGCCCTTAATTCTAGATAATATTTTTATCCAAAACGCAGCCAGTGGTGTGTTTTTAGTCCGTAATGCCAAAGGCGAAGTGCGACGAAATGTGTGTCAAAAAACCGGTTATGGCATTGCAATTAGTGATTCAGCAGCACCGTTAGTCACCGATAACAATTTGGTGGGCAACCATTCGGGCATTTTTCTTTCCCGTGGCGCTAGACCTGTACTGCGTCGTAATTTAATTGAAAAAAATACCAATGGGGGTCTAGTAATTACAGGAGAGTCTAGACCGGATTTGGGTAGTACTCAAGATCCAGCCGGTAATATCTTGCGGGATAACGGTCAATTTGATCTGCAAAATAGCACGTCTTTGACGTTGGTTTCAGTGGGCAATCAGATCAATCCGACACGAGTCTCTG
>DATNQL010000629.1:0-6359 GCA_036704025.1 Stenomitos sp. | reverse complement strand
GGTGCCATCGGCAACGCCCAGATTGGGTAAAAGTAGCGACAAATGGACGTCTGGTGCGATCGCCTGAATTAGAACAGACTATCTTAGCTGCCTTAGCACGAACTTGTCCACGCGATCGCTACCCGATTTGTTTTCTCCATTTGCAAATCTGCCCCAGCCTCATTGACTGGAATCGCCATCCCGCTAAGGCAGAAATTTACTTACATGCCCTTGCTTACTGGCAGGAACAAGTCTCCCGTGCGATTGAGCAAGCCTTACGCATTAGTCCTACCCAGGCTTCAGAAGCTACCGAATTCCAACGAATAACGACATTACTCAAGGTATCGGAAGAAAAAGCTGGCTACAACCTGAATCGTTCCGTACAACCCGCCTCTGAGAAGGCAGAAAAGACGCAGACTTTTTCTGAAATTGGGTTAATTGAACTGCGAGCCGTGGCTCAAGTTCACAATATGTATATTGTGGCGGAACATCCGACGGGAATGTGGTTGGTGGAACAACATATTGCTCATGAGCGGGTTTTGTACGAACAATTATGCGATCGCTGGCAACTTGTGCCATTAGAACCCCCCGTCGTTCTCAGCCATTTGACACCCGCTCAAGTCGAGCAACTTCAGCGGTTAGGGTTAGAGGTGGAACCCTTCGGTGAGCAACTATGGGCGGTGCGAAATGCACCTGAATTATTGACAAAACGAGAAGATTGTGCAGCCGCTTTATTAGAACTGAGTTTAGGGGGAGATTTGCAAACGGCTCAAGTTGCAACGGCTTGCCGCAGTGCTATTCGCAATGGTACGCCTTTGAGTTTATCCGAAATGCAGACCTTGTTAGATCAATGGACACGCACCCGTCATCCCCGCACCTGTCCCCACGGACGCCCGATTTATCTAGCTTTAGAAGAGTCATCCCTTGCCCGCTTCTTCCGTCGTCACTGGGTAATCGGCAAAAGTCATGGGATTTAGTGCCTTACTAGAATTCTGGCAAACGTCATCCCTGGGGTGCTGGGGTGTGGGGAATCAGGCAAAAAGTCTGCTATCTTGGACTGCAACTTGGTATGAAGTGTGAGAGTGTCCAGCCCAACTCAACCCTCAAAATTCTTAGCGCCAATTGATCATGTTGCCCTCACGCTCATGCTAGTGCTGAGTCTGCTAATTGCCATCTTGTTGTGGGGGGGCGATCGCACTCAACCTTATGTGCGGGAGTTTAGCTGGCAAAACCAACAAATTGGGGTGGCGGATACCTTTTTTGTGCTGACGTTCAACCGTCCGATGGATCATGCCAGTGTGGAAGCCAACCTGCATATTGAGCCACCCCTACCAGGATTGTTGAGCTGGGCGGGACGACGGTTGGTCTATACTTTATCCAATCCAGCCCCCTATGGCACAGCCTATCAAGTGGAATTGCAGAACGCGCAGCAGAGCATGGGAAAAGCTGGGAATCGGATACAGCCGTTTGTCGGTCGATTTCGCACCCGCGATCGCGCATTTGCCTACTTGGGTGTCGAGGGAGAAGAAAAGGGACGGTTAATTCTCTACAATCTCACCCACCCACAAAAAACACCGCTCACCCCCAAAAACTGGGTTGTGACAGATTTTAAGCCTTACCCAAGAGGCGATCGCATTTTATTTGCGGCTAGCGATTGGTCAAATTATGGCCCCGGATTGTTTGAACAACAACTGTACACCGTCACAACGGGATTGTCTGAAATGTCGGCAAGCCAACCCAACTCGACCCCAAAAGCTGGTAGGATTCACCCAGTTTTAGACAACTTAGACTATCAAAATCTCAAATTTGACCTGTCCCCCAATGGGCAAGTTATTGTCGTCTTTCGGGTGAATCGGCGTAACATAGAAGACTCTGGGCTCTGGGTATTGCAACCCGATCAGCCTTGGCAACCCCTGCTCAAACAACCAGGAGGGGACTTTTTGATTACACCGGATAGTGAAGCGATCGCCAATTCCTCAGGAGAGGGGGTGGCGATTTTGCCCCTGATACCTCAGGCAAAACCCCTGGATTTTCTCCCGAAGTTTGACAAGGTACTCAGTTTTTCCAGCGATGGCGTCCGAGCCGCGATGCTAAAATCGAACAGTGATGCTACACAATCCCTGTTTCTAGTCACAAATCAGGGGAAAGAGCAAGAACTCTTCAAGACGAACGGCGAATGGCTCAACTGTCAGTTCGACTCCACTGCCAAAAACCTCTACTGCTTAATGCTCCAGTTAGTACAGGGGAAAGAATACTCTCAACAATTATCTTTGATCGGAATTGACTTAAAAACCTTTAAAGTTGAGCCACTATTCCTTCAGTCCAATCCGTCGGAGATGGAGATCAGTGTCTCACCCGATGGCTTGTCCCTGCTGTTGGATCAGGTTGTTACAAAAGAAACACTGCCCTTACCAGAAGATTTAACCACAGAAGTTGGGTCTGCGATTAGGACGAGTCGCCTCTTATTGCTGCCTCTGATGAATAAAACACCGCCATCCACGCCTAACTCTGTCCCTGATCAAGAGCTACCTTTATGGGGTTTTCATGCTTATTGGTTACCCTAACGAGGGAATATTGATGTTTTTCTCTTGAGATATATTCGATTAAACACTGTATTTTACCCGGTTCGGCTCCGTTGATATGGAAGAAAAATGATACTGGGTGCTTAACCCTCAAAAGGTACTTTGGACTGATAGGGCGATCACTAATGCTAGGATATTAGGCTTTGGATCATTGGGCATTCATCCCAACCCCAAGGCTTCAGGTATTAGGCAATTGTCAAGCGTGATTGGGAACTCTGGGTACAAATTAGCAATTCTATTGACGACGCTCTCTGCTTCCCAACTCTTCGTTATGTGGGAAAATCCTTATTCGGCAATCCAAAATTTTTGTATTGGTTGACCGGCTCCTTAACACACACTGCTCTAAGGCACTTTAATTGTGAAACTTCACTGGCTATTACCCAGTTTTTTGGGCTTTTTTCTGCTCTCCTCTCCGGCTTATGCCCGTCAACTGCTCAATTGGCGTTTTGAAGCCAATCAAAATCGATTGATCTTTATCACAGACGAAGGGGTTCAACCCAAGGCACAGCTCATGAGCAATCCCACACGTCTGGTGATTGATTTACCCGGTATTATAGTGGAACGCTCAACCCCCGATCAGCTTGTCGGAGGAGCAATTCGCTCCGTGCGAGCCGGACAGGTTGACGACAATACAACCCGCTTAGTCATTGAATTAAATCCAGGTTATACTCTCAATCCTCAACGGGTGCAATTTCGGGGGATTTCCTCTAATCAATGGATGGTGCAATTACCTATCCCCGAATCGGTAACCCAGTTGCCCAATTCCGTTTCTCCAACCCTAGATATTTCTGTACCGTCGCCGACGGTGAGTCGTCCAACTGTCAACTATCCCCAGGTTCCTCAAGGGCGATTAGTGGTAATGATTGATCCGGGACATGGGGGTAAAGATTCTGGAGCGGTTGGATTGGGTGGGATACAAGAAAAAGATATTATCCTGCCGATTTCACAACGAGTCGCCGCCATTTTGGAGCAACAGGGTATCCACGCAATTTTGACGCGAACCAGTGATTATTTTGTAGACTTGGCTCCACGAGTGGAAATGGCGAAACAGGAGCGTGCAGATTTATTTGTCAGCATTCATGCTAATTCCATTGATAACCGTCCAGATGTCAATGGATTAGAAACCTATTATTTTGATAGCGGCAATCATCTCGCTCAAACCATCCACAACAGCATATTGCAAAGCCTTGATATTAAAGATCGGGGGGTACGAAGAGCGAGATTTTACGTCCTCAGGAATAATCCCATGCCCGCGGTTTTAGTTGAAGTGGGTTTTGTCACAGGGGTTGAAGATTCACCCAGACTCGCCACCGCTGCTTACGAAAACCAAATGGCACAAGCGATCGCGAATGGCGTCCTTCAGTACATTCAGCAACATCAGTATGTCGGGGGGTTGCATTAAACTTCGTGCCATAGGGGTTTTGACGGGGGCACGATCAATAATTATGCCCCTGTTACCACTTTTACCAGGCACTATCCTGCAAAAAGGAATTATTCATCGCGATATTTCACCCGAAAATCTTATGTTTCGGCAGAGCGATAAAATGCCAGTGTTGATTGATTTTGGCACAGTTAAGCATAATGTGTTTTCAGCGGTATCAACTGAGGGTATGCCTCCAGAAACAGTTGTCGGGAAAGTGGGCTATGTTCCTGAAGAACAACTTATCAAAGGTGAGGTTTCTCCCAACAGTGACCTCTACGCTTTAGGCATAACAGTGATTGTGTTAATGATTGCTGAAAAGCCCTGATGCTTAGTCTTATCAAAATTTCCATCTGTCTATTCAGAAGACTTAGCAAACAGAGTATTGAGACTTTGCACAATTAAGGGAGTCGCACTCAGGATAATCAACCCTGATACGAACAGCGTCATCACAGCATCCGCCCAAAGCCAATTCAGTGCCCAAACCGCGATCGCCGCTAAAATAACTCCAATGGAACTGGCTGCATCCGCCAGAACATGTAAAAAGGCTCCCTTGATGTTAAGGTCATGATGGCTATCTTTGTGCAATAGGAAGATATTGATACTGTTGACTCCAAACCCAACGCTAGCCGTCGCCAACATCGGCAGACTCAGAATTGCCACAGGGGGAGAGTGGAGACGTTCCACCGCTTCCCAACCAATCCAAAGTGCGATCGCCACCAGTCCCAAACCATTGATCAATGCGGCTAAGACTTCAACCCAATGGTTTCCCAGTACTGAATCACTAGAACGACGGCGTTGAGCGATCCAGCTTGCCAGTAACGCCAGAATCAATGCCAAACAATCCGACGCCAGATGGCCGGAATCAGCGAGAAGTGCAAGACTATGGCTAAATAATCCTACGGCTAACTCTGCAACGGCAAAGCTGCAAATCAGAACTAACGCCATCAGCAGTAACTTCACCTTGTGGGTTGGCTGGGGTGAGTGACTGACAGGAATAGTGTGATGAACGCAGGAGGTGGAATGATGATGCATTACAATTCGCTAACAATGTTGTAATTAGAACCTACACACCCATAGTTTTGCTAATAATCAACCCTAACATTATGTGATGACTCACTTGTGGCAAGAATGTTTCGTGTCTGTGTCCTACAGCCAACAATCCCCTGGTTCACCCTGCCTGGAACATCTGGCGTGTCTGTCCTTTCATCTTCAGTTTATCCTGTAAATTTTGATAGAGTAGGGAACAATCTTTCCTATAGGAATTTAGTACTGCCGAGAAGGTCAGTAAGAGCGGTTCGGTTGTTTACTCAATGCTGATACGAAAACAAATTGCGTTTTATTTAAGCGATATTACAACACCTGTTGGCAGAGTCGTTAATTTGTTACTGATGGGGATGATTTTACTATCTTCCTCTATTTTTGTAGCAGAAACTTACCCCATTCCCAATTCTGTCCGTCAGATTTTAGATGCGATTGATGCTTTCATCCTCATCATTTTTATCGTTGAGTATATCTTACGTTTTTGGTGCGCTGATGCCAAAATTAAATTCTTTTTTAGTCCATTCTCTTTAATTGATTTAGTCGCTATATTACCCTTTTTATTAGGGGTGACCAATATCCGGTTTATTCTCATCTTTAGATGGTTTAGAATCTTACGACTCATCCGATTTATCCAATTAAAAGTTTTCTTCTTTAAAATAAATACTGAAGATGGGGTGATATTGACCAGGATATTATTCACATTATTTACAATTATTTTTGTTTACTCCGGATTAATATATCAAGTTGAACATCGAGTCAATGCGAAGGAATTCAAAACTTTTCTGGATGCCGTTTATTTCTCAGTCGTCACCATGACAACGGTTGGGTTTGGGGATGTTACACCCCTTTCAGAAATCGGTCGCTTACTGACAGTCTTGATGATTTTGACGGGGATTGCTCTCATTCCGTGGCAATTAGGGGATTTGATTAAGCAATTAATTAAAACGGCTAACCAAATCGAGACGCATTGTCTGGGTTGTGGTTTACCGTTCCATGACAAAGATGCTCAGTTCTGTAAAATCTGTGGCACTCCCTTGGAAAACGAGCCAGAAGAAGTGACGTGATATCATGTCCGGCTAAACACCCATCGTTAGGATTGACGCGGGGACGCGGGGACACGGGGACGCGGAGAGTTTTTATTATGGGTCATTAGACGGACATGATATGATACCGTTTCCCTTTAAGGCTGATACACAAGTAGCTTAGGAGGAGCTGGGGAAGCTGGGGGAGTTATTTGTATCAGAAATTTCGTGAAATGGTATGACAACTGGAAAATATGAACTACCCCGCCCTACGTTGTTGAGGGCGGGGTTTCTGAATCCGCGCCCGTAGAG
>DATNQL010000628.1:0-2844 GCA_036704025.1 Stenomitos sp. | reverse complement strand
TGCCAATGAAAATGATGTAATTGGTGATTAAAGTGTTTCTGACTCCTCATTCCTTAAAACATATCTGCCGGGTCGGCGGATTGAAGTTTGCGTGTAGCGATCGCGCCGGAGATAGCGCACATAATGATGGTGAGGATCAGGACCGTTAAGGCTCGCGAAGCTTTCATGTAAATGGGGAGTGCAGTGGCATTTGCCGCGAGTTGGTAAAGCCCAATGGGTAAGATGAAACCGGGAATAAAGCCTAAAAAGGCGAGAATAATTGCTTCTTCAAACACTACGGCAAGAAGGTATTGATTTCGATATCCCATCGCTTTGAATGTGGCATATTCTTTCATGTGGCTGTTTACGTCGGTTGAAAGAACTTGGTAAACAATCACTACCCCCACCACAAATGCCATGCCTGTGCCTAATCCGAAAATGAATCCAATCGGGCTTTCCTGTTTCCAGTAGCTTTCCTCAAATTCGATATATTGTTGATGGGTGAGAACTCTTACATCATTGGGGAGATGAGACTTGAGTGCTGTGGCAATTTGTTCGGGATCGTAACCAGGTTCGAGTTTAATTAAGCCGAGGTTGATACTAACGGCTTCTCGACGGGGAAATAGTCGTAAGAAGGTTTGATCGCTGGCAACTAGAATTCCATCAGCGCCAAATGAAGCCCCTAGTGGAAATACCCCGGCAATCGTGATGGTGCGCCGCTCGACTTCGGTTTTGACGGCTTTGCCTTGTTCAATTTGGGCGATCGCATTTTTATAGTTGCCTCTGGACTTGCGATCGAATAAGACGACATTGGGTAATTTTGTTTTGTCGATCTGTTGATTGACTTCTGGCAGATTCAGGAGTTGTTGTTCGGTATTAAATGCAATGACTTGAATCGAGGTTTCTTTACGAGTATCCGGATGCTTCCAGGTGATGATATTAGAATAAAATGCTTCTGCTGATTTGACCCCCGGAACATCCTTTGCCTGATACAATCGTCGTCGTGAAAATGTGGATAAATTTTGCGTGTTCCGAGCTTGGGGACTGACTAAAACAATATCAGCGTCTAAGGCACGACTGAGTTTAGTATTGCTATCGTACAGCGCCGCCTGAAAGCCTAACTGCATGAACATCAATACATCAGCAAAGGCAATGCCGGATAATGCCACAAGAAGACGGCTTTTTTCACGACTGAGTTGCAGCCATCCCAAGGGGGTGCGTCGTTGAAATTGCTGAATGAATCCAATCATAGTGCGATCGCTGCCGTGACTTGCAAATTGGTAAATTTAGCCGCTTTTTTGCTCGATGCAGCATCTAATGCCACATGCACTTCAATCACTCTCCCGTCAATATTGGTGCTAGGGTCAGTATTAACAATGGTTTGCCTCCGCACTTGGGAATCAATGCGTTCTACAGTTCCTACCAGTTCACCGAGAAAAGAATCGCTCGTGACTCGCACCTGTTGTCCCGGTTTTACTTTACTGATGTCGCTCTGATAAACTTCGGCAATGGCATACATTTGCTGAGTTTGTCCAGTCTCGACAATGCCATCGTTAGAAACAACTTCACCCGCACGGGTATGAATATCGAGAATCTCACCATCAATCGGCGATCGCACATAAGCTTTCTCTAATTCCGCCTTTGCCTGCTTCATGGCTGCGATCGCGCGATCAATCTCAACTTGATTCGCCTTGACATCAACCGGACGCACTTCAGCAATGCGTTCCAAATTTGCCCTTGCCTGATTCAGTTGTGCCGGACTAGTGGAGCGAATTCTCGCCAACACCGCCTGTGCTTCTTGCAGATTTTTTTGCGCGGTTTCCAGGGTGAGGCGTTTGCTATCCCGATTAGAGGCAGAGATTGCGCCTTCCTGATACAACGATTGGTAACGGGCGTATTCGGTTTCGGCGTTTCTCAATTCTGATTGCAATCGGGCAACGGTTGCCGCTTGAGCCTCAATATCTCCCTGGCGTTGGGCTTCTAAACGAGTAATTTCAGCGCGTTGGGCTTTGATTTCTCCCTGCTTGGCTCCTGCTTGGGTGATGGCGAGCTTTGCCTGGGCAACTCGCACCTCTTCCTGGGATTGCTCAAACGCGGCTTGGAGGCGATCGCGACTATCCAAAATTGCGATTACTTGCCCAGCCTTGATGCGATCGCCTTCTTTGACGAGCAATTGCTCCACCCGATTACCGTTATTAGAGGTTGGAGCTGACAGTTTAATGATTTCTCCTTGAGGCTCCAGTCGCCCTAAGGCTGTGACTGTTTTAATTTTGGGCGCAGCAACGACTGTTGTTTGCGGTTCTTTCAGTTGCGTGGATTGGAGCCGCCATACGTTGTAGGCAAAGACTCCACCCCCAAATAGTAGAGCAGCGATCGCTAATCCCGTCCATCGAGGCATCTTAGCGGAGGAATTGTTCGCGGATACATCTTGCAGCATGGGCAAGCTCCCGATTGTTGTGGTTAGAAGACTAAACTGTTTAGTTTAAATATATTCCTAAACTAGACGGTTTAGTATGGTCAAGTCAAGAGGTATGCTTAAAACAGGTAGAAAACCGTAAGAGCCTTCCCTGAGGCAGATTGCAAAATCGAAATCGAAGCATGAAAAAGACTAAGAGCGTAGACCGTGAACTGTCAGCCGAAAAGACCAACGCTATCCTAGATGGTGCGATGCAAGAATTTCTAGCCAACGGCTACGCTGCCACCAGCATGGATAAGGTGGCGGCTGCTGCTGGAGTTTCCAAAGCAACGGTTTACAGCCACTTTCAGGACAAACAGGGGTTGTTTACAGCACTCGTGCAGCGATTGGCATGTAAGAAGGAAATCTTCAGTTTAGAAAATCTGCAATCGGTGCAAGACGATCCAGCT
>DATNQL010000627.1:0-10015 GCA_036704025.1 Stenomitos sp. | reverse complement strand
TCCAGAGCAGTGGTCACGCACATCCTCACCCTGGGAGTTCGTTAAATTAACAGAGTTCCGAATGCTGATAGCACAGCGACTCTGCGCCATCAAATTATTTTTTCCCTCCGTCGAAGCGGGGCAATCGGGCTTCTTCCCGTGATTGTGGGAAAGTCCCAAAAAGTGTCCGATTTCGTGAGCAAATGTACGGGAAAATCTTTCAAAGTCCCAATTGATCTCGCCCCCAATGAGTCCATCATCTTTTTCGTTTTTGTCGCAGTTGCCGCCGATGGGAGAGATGCCAACAAACTCGTCGCTGATATTACGCACGACAAAGACATCAATCCCGTTGTTGGGGACACTCCACTCGTCACGGAGTGCCTCTGCTTCATCCTCATTTGCCAGATCATCCCGTCCATTAGAATCCGCAGCAGAGATGACCCAGTGTTGGACACGACCTACCCCCAGATTGACCTGCCGATAGATATTTTGAGTCCGATAAGTCGCATAGTCGATTTTTTCTAAAGCTAGCGCTTGAACAGCGCTAGAGAGAGTATCAAAACCTACGCGGATGATATTCAAATGCACGTGCTTACCCTGGACGCCGCGCATCTGCTGAAGCATTGAGACGCTAGCCGTTACCGACGTATCTGGATCGGCGGGAACGCGATTGCGAATAAATCCAAAAAAGTTGCCTAGTACCGAAACATCACCACTTGCATCGACGCCAATACAGTTCAAAAGTGATTTTAGGCTTGCCATATGAGTACTCCTGCGATCGCTTACTGAAGGGCTATGAGGATAGGAATCAAACCTGTTCCTTCTTTGAGAGGACGCAATGCCTTCCCAATTACTGTGCCGAAAGCCTTTAATGGATCGGCTGCTTTCATCGCATGACCAGGAGTAGGAGAAGTCGTTAACAAATCGCCAACTTCGATAGGTGAATACTGAGCATCAACTTTGCAGTAAACTTTACCCATCAATGCTAGAGGCATCCTGGTGTTTTGCGATTGTTGCCTGTCTAGAACAATTCCTGGTTTATAATCACCAGCTCCAGAAATTACGCCTGCAACTTTCTTGTCGTATTCTTCTGTGCTTTCTTGTAACTTCCCTTCTGGATTAATTACCATGACAGTTCCGGGTTCAATCTCACCTAAAACATCAAACTCTTCCGCACAGTCAGCGTTTTTCAAGATGATGTCCCCGCTGTCTCCGTTAAGATGGATGGTAGCTTGCGACAGTGTTTGGTTATTTCCCCCAGATGCGAACAGCACGATGTCACCGCCAGCACCGTTGCCACCCACCCAAAGATTACCACCACCAGCATCTAGCCGAATTCGATCCTGACCACTGCTGCTTCGGAGGACTAGATCACCATCAGTACCTTGACCTCCAGCAAAGATGTTTCCACCATCCCCGTCTAAAAATACAGTGGCTTTTTCGGTGTTGGTAATGTTAGCCATAGTAGATGGAAAGAGAGTTAAAAGACCGCCCTTGCCATTACCTCCTAGCCAAGCATGTCCATGACTGCCGAATAGACGCATTTTTATTTCGCCATTCACGTCCTTAAGCTCGATGTAGCCATCTGCTCGGTTACCACCCAGTTGGGCTTTGCCACTATTTCCGTCAATAAGAATGGTCGGTTTGTGGTTCTCATTTTGTACGACTATATTCCCACCTTGACCGTTGCCACCCACTGTGATGTCGCCTGTTTTACCGTCTAGTAAAATTGTTTTGAACCGAGCAGAACCACTCCCTCCGTCCAAATGTATAGTGGCTTGAGCCAATGTTTTGTTGTCCCCATTGTTGGGGAAGCACACTAAATCGCCATCTACACCATGTCCTCCTATAAAAGCATTTCCACCCGATGCGTCCAGTGTAATTGTGACATCAGGATCGACGTTACTTTTTTCAATTGCAACTTTTGTAGTGAATGTTTCAGCCATTTTTGGTATCTCCTGTTTCAGCTTTGCTTGAAGTTTCTACATCCGAGGCAAAAGAGGTGGTCAGCCTAAATCTATAACCTCTTAGGACTTGATAAAGAGTGGTAAAGCGCGATCACGGCTTCCTACGTGTTAGCTAGGCGTCGTTGACCAACTTGACTTATTACTCCGATTGAGAGTCCGTATCGGACATCTCATCTCTACAAATCAATCAAAACTTGCACCTGACCGAAATCGAGACCGAGAACGTACTGACTTGTTACCGATCTTCAACTGACTTGCTTTGAGACAATCTGCTTAGCTTTTGTAAAAGAAAAAAAAGATGGTTCGCACGGGAATTCAGTCCACTTTTAAAAGCGGGTGGGTTGGGTTGAAAACCAGCAATATTTGGCGTTTTTAATTGTAAAAACGCCCCTATTATTAACTCTTCACAGAGAAAAAAGAAGATTATGCAGGTAATGAAAAATTTTCTGTCCTGCTAAAAGACAGGACTTGAGGCTTGGAGTAAAAGCGATCGCTAGGCAGTGCTGCCCACCAACTCCTAAGAGAAGCCGTTTCGTGGTGGACGATGCCCATGAATAGCTTGATAAATCTAAGCTACTGATTGATGTTATTCAAAGAGGTACGATGGCTATCGGAGCCTTACCCAACGCAAATTAGAAGTCACCCCGTCAAGCTATTGACTCTCTTCATACACAAGTAATCATGTTTGGGAAGAGGAGGGATTTTGTAACTCCACGAGCCTGTGATAGGCAAAAGTGCCCCGGACTCCCTCAACAAAACATCCAATCAAGACTATTGAGATTATCAAAAAAAAGAGAAACTCTACTGGAGTAAATCTTACTCTGAAATTTGTTTCACTTACTCTTGAGAAACCTATCAATTCTAATAGCAATAATAATTTATTTAAACCGTAATATATAAGCATGAACACCGCCGCTGCTCTGCTTTTATTATGAATTTTATAAGACAAAATAAAGATAATAAATGCTTCTATAATACAATCAAATCTGATGGATGGATCACTTAAAGAAAGGGTACCTAGATAGAGATTAACTCCTCCCACAATCAAAGCAGCTAGCCATCCCACTCTAATTTGTCCATTAATCTCTTGTAAAGCTGAGTTCTGGTTAGATTTCCCGAAGAGGTTTTGAGTAAACGTATGTTCTGTGCCTGCATATTTAGATACTAACTGCCTAAATCGATTCAGCTCAGCTAGGGATAGCGGAACCCATAATGTTTTCGGCGATTGCGTGGAGGATACGAGTAAGTATTTCAACCCCAATAGATTGAAATGTCTAACTGCGGTAATCGATGACCATTCCACAAAGTAATACTTTACCCAGAAATCATAAGCTTTGATGCCTCTGGGACTAATATAAACAACACAATAGTGAAAGATTATGGTTGTTCCTACTACATTAATCAGTGCGATCGCAATTATTGGATGAGACTTTATTCCCATCCATGCGGCTATGACAACTAACCAAATTAGGGCACTGTAGGGTATTAGACATAGAAAAAGGAAACATGCCGATAAAAAAGAATTTTGAAAGGCATGAACTGGCTGGGACGATGGCGATTTGTTGGTTGGCGAAGTTGATTTTTTGGTCGATGAGGCTATCTGCGGCAGGGAATTGGATGAGGGACACGAGAGAGCGATCGCATCTTCTAAGTCGATATCTTGACTCCAAGCTAACGTGGAGGCTTCTGCAAGCTTACCGTAAACCTTAACGGTTTTAATCGATGCAGCCCCCAACTTCATCATGCCTCGACGGATAAAAGCCACCATTGCTGACTGATTGGGAACTTGGGACGACTCCAGCATCACCCGCAGACAATCGCCTTTGAGGTTAGTTTTGACAGCAATCCCCTGTGCTTCGAGCGAGTTGGCAATTAAAAGAGCGATCGCTCTTGGTTCACCCTGTTTAGCCTGTTCTAAAAGTTGCTGTTGAGTGGTCATAGCCAGAAAAAATTTTAGTGGAATAGATACTGTTCGCCTCTTAAACCAGCCTCTACCATTAACTCTTCACCGAGAAAGGAGAAAATTATGCAGGTAATGAAAATTTTTCTGTACTGCTAAGGGACAGGACTTGAGGATTGGAGTAAAAGCGATAGCGACCCAGTACCGCCCACCAACTCATAAAGAAGCCGTTTCGTGGTGGGCGATGCCTATGAAGAGCTGGGTAAAGAGGTCATCTGTGGCATCTTTACAATCAGATGACCTCTCAGGCAAACTACTGGTAGCTTGCCTGATTCAGTCTACTCATCAAAAGTAGTCTTTAACAACGTTAGTTTTCCGCACAACTTTTGGGAACAGCTTATGAGTAAGAATGAGCTTCCCATAAATCTCATCCTGTGGCTTAAAACCGGTGTCTTCATTTAACTTTTCGTCACCTAAAACCACGAAGAATCGAGCGCTTTCATATTCGGTAGGCGTTGAATCTGGGAAAGATACGAAGCTTTCAAATACCCAAAGCTTGTCATCTTTTCCTTTAAGAGGTTCACCATCTTCCGATCCCCAGAGTTCGCACTTCAAGTAAAATTTCATCAGGGGGTTTTCTTTGATGAACGCTAGCTCATCTGGGAAAAAGTGTATTCGGCAAGCCACAGTACACTCTGACAACAACCTTTCCTTTATATGGTTGATGGCGAGTGTTGCATTCTGGATTAGGGGCATGATTTTTTCTTCCTTTCCTCAGCTATTTCTGAGGTGATAGTTTTACTGCTTGGTAGAAAGCCGCTTCGCCGAACTGCTAATCCTTAACTTGCTCAGCTAGGCGTCGCTGACCAACTTGACTTCTTACTTGGATTGAGAGGCCGTATCGGACTTCTCATCTCTACAAATCAATCAAAACTGGCACCTGACCGAAATCGAGACCGAGAACGTACTGACTTGTTACCGACCTTCAACTAACTAACTCTGTTAAAATCTGCATAGCTTTCGGGGAATAGGCTATGTCACGCTCGCTCAAAGTTCACAGCGACTGCATTAAGCAAGCTAAATTAGCCCTCCAGCGCAATGGCTTTCACAGCCAAAGAGCCTTGGCTGAAGATTTAGGACTCGCTTTATCCACTGTCAGCAGGTTCCTCATCGGAAAAACTGTTGATTATGCGACTTTTGTGGAAATCTGTGGGCTATTGGGGCTGGAATGGCAAGAAATCGCTGACTTAGGAAATGACGTTCCATCCCAACCCGCATCAATGAAATCTGCTCACGCCACCTATACCCGTAACCCAAAAGACTTTCCGTCGGGTGGGAACGTAGAAACGATTGACTTGCGCCAAGCGCCAAGCGCGATCGCCCACTGTCGTCAAGAGTGGGGAGAAGCCCCCGATGTTACTGCATTTTATGGACGCACGTCCGAACTTGCTACGTTAGAGCAATGGATTGTGCGTGAGCATTGCCGCTTGATTAGCGTCATCGGCATGGGAGGGATTGGTAAAACCACCTTAGTGGTGAAGCTAGCAGAACAAATTCAAGATGAATTTGACTATATCGTTTGGCGAAGTCTCCGCAATGCTCCTTCGCTCCAAGAACTTTTGGCAGATGTAATTCGTTTCCTCTCTAACCAACAGGAAACCGACTTGCCAGAAACAATTGACGGCAAAATCTCTCGATTGCTGGAACACCTGCGAACCTCACGCTGTTTGCTCATACTTGATAACGCAGAATCCATCTTAAGCAGTGATGGACGTGCTGGAGCTTATCGAGAAGGATATGAGGGATATGGGCAACTTTTAAGCTGTATAGGAGAGACTCGTCATCAAAGCTGTTTAATATTAACAACGCGAGAAAAGCCAAGAGGAATTAGCCATCAAGAAGGTGAACATTTTCCCATCCACTCCTTGCGCTTGAGTGGTTTAGCGCAGGAAAACGTTCAGGAAATCTTCAAGGAAAAGGGCTTTACAGTATCCGCAGACGAAGGACAAGCGTTAGGGGAGCAGTATGCAGGTAATCCACTGGCGCTGAAGATGGTAGCGACGACGATTCAAGAATTATTCGATGGCGATATTGTTCAATTTTTAGAACAGGGCACTGTCGTTTTCGGTGATATTTCTAACTTACTAGACCAACAGTTTAGTCGATTGTCAGCATTAGAAAAGCAGACGATGTTCTGGTTAGCCATCAATCGAGAGTGGGTTTCGATTACAGAATTGCGTGATGATATCATTCCTACTGTTTCGCATCGAGCGCTATTAGAAGCGTTGGAATCTCTGCAATTGCGCTCTCTCATTGAAAAGGCTACACCTGCGCTGACACAGAGGCACTCAGTCAGCTTCACACAACAGCCAGTGGTAATGGAGTATGTCACTGAACGATTGATTGAGCAGGTGTGTCAGGAGATTAATACGGTCGAGATTGTGTTCTTTGACCGCTACGCCTTAATGAAAGCTCAGACAAAAGATTACCTGCGAGATGCTCAAATTCGTCTCATTGCCCAACCTGTTGCAGATAGATTGTTGGCGATTTTTGGTAATAAAGAAAGCATCAAAAATTGTCTAATTCAGATTTTATCGAAGTTGCGAATGTCCTCTGGAATTGCTGCGCCAACGTCCGGTTCCACACAAGCTTCACATTCATCACCCAAACCCGGATATGCCGGAGGAAATGTTCTCAATCTCTTTTGGCAGCTTCAGATAGACTCCAGCGATTTGGATTTCTCTGGTCTAACTGTTTGGCAAGCTTACCTTCAGGGCGTAAATTTGCATCGCGTCAATTTGGCGAATTCCGATTTAACTAAATCAGTTTTTACACAAACGTTGGGAGGTATTTTATCAGCCGCTTTCAGTTCAGACGGAAAGCTGTTGGCGACAGGAATTGATAACGAGATCTGGCTGTGGCACGTTGCAGATAGCCGACAATTATTGTCTTTCAAGGGACATATCAGTTGGGTGCATTCGGTTGCCTTCAGTCCAGACGGGCAAATCCTAGCGAGTGGCAGCAATGACCAAACTGTAAGGCTTTGGGATGTTAACACTGGGCAGTGCCTCAAGACACTGCGAGGTCACACAGGTTGCATACAATCAGTAGCATTCAGCCCGGATGGGCAAATTCTAGCGAGTGGCAGTAATGACTCCTGTGTGAGGCTTTGGGATGTCAAAACTGGGCAATGCCTCAACATCTTGACAGGACATACTAATCATTTACTATCCGTCGTCTTCACTCCAGATGGACAAACGTTGATTAGTAGCGGTGAAGACTCTTCGGTGAGGCTATGGCGAGTCCACACGGGTGAATGTCTGCGAATCCTGGAGATTCACATCAACTGGGTACTTTCGGTTGCACTCAGCCCCGATGGACAGACGTTGGCAACGGGAAGCGACGGTAAAACGGTAAAGTTTTGGGATATCACCACTGGAGAATGCATCAGAACATTACCGGACTACAGCAGTTATGTGTGGGCAATCGACTATGCACATTGGAGAGGCGATGTCAATCATCCTGACCGTCAAATTCTGGCAACGGGTAGTGAGGATACGACAGTTAAGATATGGGATGCTTTGACGGGAGAATGTATTCAGACATTGCAGGGTCATAGTGATCGTGTTTGGTTGGTTCTGTTCAGTCCAGATGGCAGCACTTTGTTGAGTGCCAGTGAGAATCAGACGGTGAAGCTTTGGGATGTCCGCACGGGACAGTGTTTGAGAACGCTAGAGGGTTATAGCAATTCGGTCTTATCTGTTGCATTGAGTTCTGATGGGCAATTATTAGCCAGTAGCGGTCGAGACCAACTCTTAAGGTTGTGGGATGTGGCGACGGGGGACTGCATCAGAACAGTGCAGGGACATACTAACATCGTCTCATCCGTCACGTTTGCACCGAAACTCGATGAGAGTCAAATCTTGGCAAGTGGAAGTGACGATCGCACCATCAAGATTTGGGATGGCGACACGGGAGAATGTTTGAGGACTATTTGGGGACACAGCAGTTGGGTTCAATCCCTCAGCTTTAGTCCAGATGGGCAGACATTAGCCAGTGGCAGTCGGGATTGGACAGTGAAGCTTTGGGATTGGCAAACGGGGGAATGTTTGCAAACGCTTGAGGGACATATTCATCGGGTTAAGTCCGTGGCGTTTAGTCCGGATGGGACGACTCTGGTGAGTGGCAGTGATGACCAGACTGTCAAGCTGTGGGAGGTGAATACGGGGATTTGTGTTCACACGTTTCAAGGTCATCGGGATTGGGTTCTATCGGTTGCCTTTAGTTTTTGTGGTAGTAGGATTGCCAGTGGCAGCGGTGAGAGTATCAAGCTGTGGGATGTTCGCACGGGGGAATGTCTGCAAACATTTGTTGGACACACCCACCGCGTTAGGTCGGTGGCATTTAGTCCAGATGGTCAGACTTTAGCCAGTGCTAGCGATGACGAAACGGTTCAGCTTTGGGATGTCAGCATGGGGAAGAACAGAGGGACGTTGCAGGGACATCTTAAAGGAGTATGGTCAGTTGTGTTTAGTCCAAATGGACAAACTTTAGTCAGTGGCAGTGGAGATGAGACAATCAAATTCTGGAGCGTTGAAACAGGTGAGTGTTTGAGAACGCTCTTGGCAGATCGACCTTATGAGGGTATGAATATTAGGGGTGCGATCGGTTTAACGGCAGCTCAGAGGGCAACATTAAAAGCGTTGGGAGCTGTGGAGAGCGATTAGTTCGGTGCTATGCTTCAGGCAGAGTTACTCATTATCGCTCTTCTGTCACTCTCGCCAGAGCAAAGTCTGGAAGCCTTACACAAAGCGACTTTCAGCATAGGGGCTTAAGACATGGGTTTCTATCAGTTTGCGATCGCTACATCGTTCATGGAGTAGGAGTTTCATCCGTTGGCTGCTATTTTTATTTTCCGGGAGTGACAGAAGAGCGTTATAGCGGTTCTCAGTTGAATGAGGTACGCAGAGTTTCTTGAGAGGAAAGTCGTTGGTATTCAGGGTGTACTTTACCCAATCGAGAAACGCTATAGACATTTCAGGAAATTAATCTGAAAGCTTTGTAGCCGTTGAAGTGAAGTTGAATTTCTGGAGTTGTCTATTCGGACAAACTCTTGTTTACCCATACTTTTTTTATGAGTATAAAGAACTCTGAATCTAAGCAACCTGAAGACCCTCGGTCTCCTGGCGTGACAGATCGAGATGCGATCACGCCTCAAAAGCCAGATCAGGAGGTTGAGGTTGTTAGAAGATTAGTTGTACCGGATGTAACAGACATTCCAGCGAAGTCTGATGACCCCCGTTCTCCTGGTGTAACAGATCGAGATGTGATCGCACCCAAAAAGCCGGATCAGGAGGGTGAGGTTGTTAGAAGACTAGTTGTACCGGAGGTAACAGACACTCCAACAAAGTCTGATGACCCCCGTTCTCCTGGTGTGACAGATCGAGATATTTCCACACAGGATATTTCTGCTAATACCACTGAGGACACTGAGACTGTTAGAAAGCTGATTGTGCCTGACGAAGTCGAGTCTGAGGACTCATCTTCTTCAACTAACAAATAGAAAGAATGAGTTCATGTGCAGTACTCTCGCCAATATTGCAGGGCAACCAGGACTTGGTTTTCAACCATCAATTTTGGGCAGCGGGATTAGTTTTTGAGTCCGATCTGCTTAGGAAAATCCGGAATTAAGGCTTCTGTTTTTGTTTTGAACAGTATTGCTACTGGGAGAGTGCATAGTGCAAACGGCACAATACGACCTCTTTATTTCCTATGCCGATGCTGACAGTGGCTGGGTAGAAGGCTACTTACTCGACAGCTTGAAGCAGGCTGGTGTGCGCTACCACTCAGAAGCAGCATTTGCTCTAGGTACGGTTCGGCTTCTAGAATTTGAGCGTGCCATTGAGCAAAGCGATCGCACGTTGCTGGTGCTTTCCCCAGCCTATCTGGCAGACGGCTTTAACCAATTCATTGACCTCTTGGCTCAGTGTTACGGCTTTGACTTAGCAACGTGGCCAGTTATCCCCCTCGTCTTACAGTCGGTCAAACTGCCACCTCGCTTAAATGCTCTCGTTAAACTCAGTGCCACTAATCCGACTGAGTGGGAAGAGGCTACTCGCCGCCTCTGCGCTGACTTAAAGCAGCCCGTGCCTGTTACCTCTCCTAAGCG
>DATNQL010000626.1:0-4276 GCA_036704025.1 Stenomitos sp. | reverse complement strand
CCCCTGTCTGAATCACATTGTCAATAAGCTCGGTATTTTGGGCGGCAGCTTACCAGGTAAAACGCCTTTGGCATCTGGCTTTGGGGGCGCTTGTCGCCCCCTGAAGTGGAGATCATTCATGGTTTGCAGCGTTTCATAGTGCCGTATGCTGCTGTATTGCCTCAATCATAACGAACCAGTCGTCGGGATGCAGTTCATGTCCTGTCCCAGGCAATGTTAGCAATTGAGCATTAGGAATCTCTGCTTTTAATGCCTTGGCATGGGCATAGGGCAACACAGGGTCTTCTGTGCCATGAATGACCAGCGTTGGAGCAGCGATTTCGTTGAGACGATTAAGCCATTGCTCTCCTCCCTGAAGCAGTGCATGATTAAAGGCTGTTGTTGGATTGGGTGTGCGATCGAAGTCAGCACCTGCCAACTCGCGGATGATTGATTCATCGAACGAGTGGGCAGAACCGGAAAGCAACCGCCATGCCCCAACCTGGTATTCAATCACTGCCTCACGATTCGTCCAATCCAGTTCACTGGCTTTTGCATGGTAATTGAGGACGGATGGAGCAATTCCAGGCATGGTAGAGTCTGCTTCAGCCAACCGTTCTGAGGCAATCAGAGTCAAACTTTTGATGCGTTGAGGATGCTTGAGTGCCATGAGTTGAGCGAGATACCCTCCCAGTGACATCCCAACCACATGGGCACTCTGAATACCATAGCCATCAAGCACGCCAAACGCATCATCCGCCAAATCTTCAACGGAATAGTTGATCTGTCCTGGTTCGTAGCTGGTTGAGCGCCCCGTATCTCGGTGATCGTAACGAATCACGTATCGTCCCACAGCAGGCAACTGGCGGCAAAACGCTTCTGGCCACCAAATCGCTGAAGCCATTGCTCCCATCATTAATAAAATTGGAGTGTCGTCCGGAGAGCCAAACGATTCTGAAAAAAGCTGAATCCCATTATTACTAATTTGTTGACTTTTCATACGTTGACTGGCTAATTTTTGGTGAGGCGATGAAGGAAAGGTTCATCACCCAGACTTTGGTTAAACAGGGGTATGACATACTGCCTCAACGTTATGACCATCTGGGTCTAAAACAAAGGCAGCATAATAATTAGGGTGATAGTGAGTTCGTAGACCTGGAGTACCATTGTCTTGACCACCTACTTGTAATGCTGCTTCGTAGAATGCCTGAACCACCTCACGAGTTCCAGCACGAAAAGCAATGTGAATTCTAGGTATGTTGACATCTCCCTGAAAAATCCAAAAATCTGGATTTCCATCTGTTCCAAAACCTGCGGCAGAAGCGGAGCCAATCCCAGAGGCATCAAACTCGTGTAGCAGTTGATAGCCAAGGGCAGCTAAACAGCGAATATAAAATTCTTTGCTTTTTCCAAAGTTGCTAACGTTAATGCCCGTATGGTCAATCATAAATTTCGCTCTAATCTCGTCATAACAATCTCTTAGTTTTTGTAGAAGAGGGCACAGAAGTACTGCTGCAAAAGTGAAACCTATTCAAGGTAGCGATCGCCTGCACCAGACAACTTTTCCATTTCTGCTAAACTCTACCAATCTTGCAATTCATTATCGCTGCTGATGAAATGTCCTTATTGAAGATTTCTGCCTTGCACATACACCGTTGAAACAGGCTTCATCATCTTCCGTTCCACTTTGATGTCTTTAAATCCAGCCGCTTCCAGATAGTGTGCGAAACTTTCTCCTGCTTGAGTCACATCATTTTCTGTAGCGCCAGGAATTCTAGGCTGATGAACGAGGGCTATGATTCCTCCTGTGTGTAACTGTTCTCTTAGCCGTCCCAGTACGTCAGTCTTGTTCTCCCAGAACTGAAAGTTATTAACAACCAGAATCTTGTCAAATGGGCCGTCGAAAGAGGGCAATTGCGATACCGAAGTGAGCACCAGTTGCACTCTTCCAGCCTCCAGGGCGCGTTGATTTCTTTTCGAGGCTTGCCTGAACATCACTTCAGAATGATCAATACCCCAAATAACACCGTCGAGCACAATTTCACTCATCTTTTGGATTGTTACTCCAGGCCCGAAACCGATTTCCAAGACGCGATCGGAGGGTTGCAGGTTCAGCAGAGAAATTGCCCACTCATTGCGTTCAAGATTTGATGGCCGATGTGCCATGATGAAGCCAGCGATATTCCCCAAAAATCCTGTGGGACGGGCGAATTGTGCTACAACTTTCTCGACAAAACCCATAAGAGAGCCTCCCTACAGCATTCTTCCTATCAAGTTTTATGAATGAGTTCACGCAGCCTTCTCGTGATCGGGTTGAGTTATCCACTGAACCAATTGAATCACGACCCCGTTGGGGTCTGTCACTTGAAAGAATCGTTCGCCCCAAGGTTCAGTCTCAATCGGAGTCGTGATCGGTACACCTTCAGCTTGCAGTCGTGCATATTCAGTGTCGATATCATCCACGACAAACGCGATTAGCAAACCATCTGCCCGATGTTCACGCATATGGATGGGTTTGAAGCTTTTCAATCCCGTTTGCAGAAAGACCAGATTGAAGCCAGCATCTTCTCTCTTTAGGGATACGAAGCCATCGGCTGACATCTGTTCGCTGAAGCTAAAGTGTTGTTTAACGAACGTAGCCGATGCCGTGACATCATCAACGTTCAGTGAAATGGCGGAAGCGGTAATTTTCATTGTTTTTCCTCAGTGGAATGATGGACGGTGAGCGCAATTACTCAGTCAGACCATCAGTTTTGTGAGTTTCGAGACGTTCTCCAAGTTGTCGCAAGACTGTAACAGCAGTCTTTAAAGCTTCTAATGAAAGCGTGTCACTGACCTGATTTGCCCAATCTACCTGACACTGTTGTATGTAATCCAATGCCTTACGCCCCTTGGGTGTAATGGTCATTAATTTGGCACGACGATGGTGTGGATTGTCGGTATAGGTGATAAATCCATCGTTTGCCAGGGCATCAGCGGTTTGCTGAACACTTTGTCGAGTTAGCCCCATGATCCGAGCGACGTGGGCAACGGGTGTAGGTTGATGTTCCACAACGCCGAGTACCTGCCAGCGGGCACTGCTTAAACCAACCGGATGGGTCAAGCGATCGCCCGCTTCCAACAAAAGCCCATTCAACCGAAAGACCTCAAGGATAAGTTCGGTGAAGGCACTGCCATTGGCACTCGGCTCACTCATATGACAATACTTTACCAGTTTGACAGGTTGCTGTCAATTTCATCGACAGGATCTACCCGTTGATATCATGTCCGGTTAAACACCCATCGTTAGGATTGACGCGGGGACACGGGGACACGGGGACGCGGAGAGTTTTTATTAGGGGTAATTAGACGGACATGATATGATGCCATTTCTCTGCGGACTAGTGCAGCGTGGCAGAAATAACCCACCCATTAAAAAAGCTTGAAAAACTTACGGTAAAAGTTTTCTTCCCTTCTGATTTGAAAGTGGGGTGTAGGGTGTGGGGTGTAGGGTGTAAGGGAGGACTATTTTCATTCATGGCGGTGAATTTTTTTCATCGGGACTGCCTTGGAGACTTCTGCCTTCTTGCACTAGTTAAGAAAGAGGAAAATTTTACGAATTGCCGAAACGTTGCCGAAAGTTCCGAATTGATTCTTCAGGCAGCCTATAGTCGCCACAATGTAAGTCAGCAGCCTGAAACTCTAGCTGTTCGAGAACTTCATAGTGCTCAACAGATGTCCTCCAATCAAACACTCCTACAGTTGGCTTAAGGTTCTCGAAGCAAGAAGAAAGTAGACTGGAAAAAACGCAGCCCATGATGTTAAAGGGATTACCTTTTGAAAAATCTTCTATTTCGGCGGCACTCATAATTTTTTCCAGATATCGTGGTAAATATCTCAGACGAGTGATGGGATATGGCGAGCGCAATACGCCTCCTTCGGTAAAGAGAATATCTTCCTGCGCTTGAAATCTTTCAATAGCAAGTTTTGATCCGAAACAGTGGGGAGCTGAATCATCAACAATCAGAGTTCCAGGTTTAAGCTGTGTGATATCCAGGACATCAGGTACGTTCGTTGCGCCAATTATTAAAGTTGCCTCATAAATTTCATCTGGAACTTGCGCCTGTGAGGCTACTATACGTACAACTCCTCTAAAACCTAAATCGCTGACTAGTTCTTGCTGAATTTTTTCGAGGAAGCTGAGCTTAGTATAGACATCACAAAGCGTTATTTCCTTCGGATGCGGCAAACATTTCAGCATGAGACGAAGAGAGCTAATCCCCACAGAACCTAAACCGATGAATCCAACTCGTTCTTG
>DATNQL010000625.1:0-7265 GCA_036704025.1 Stenomitos sp. | reverse complement strand
AATCTGCTCTCCGAGTTTCGCCTCGAAAAAGTCGCCCATACTCTGGGGAATCAAGTCTCCGGAGGAGAACGGCGTCGCACCGAACTCGCAAGAGCCTTAGCCGCTGGTATGGAAGGCCCAAAATTTTTGTTTTTAGATGAACCCTTTGCTGGGGTTGACCCGATTGCCGTGTCGGAGATACAAAAAATGGTGGCGGGATTGCGCGATCGCCAAATGGGTATTTTGATTACCGACCACAACGTTCGAGAAACTCTGGCGATTACCGACCGGGCTTACATTATGAGGGATGGACAAATCTTGGCGGCGGGGAGTACCGAAGAACTGTATGCCAACCCCTTAGTGCGACAGTACTATCTCGGCGATGAATTTCAACGATAGAGTATTGAGCTTTTATCCTCAATCATTCATAGGTTTGACATAATTGGCTGGCTGGGCTTTTCCCAGTAAGCCGTAAACTTTTATGTGAATTGTTTGTGTCCATGGCTTGGTGGTCTACTGGTGTACTTGTGCAGCGTGGCAGCAATAACGATCCAGTTGAACAACGTTAAAAAGCTTACTGTACCAACTTTCTCGCCTTCTGCCTCCTGCGTTCTTGCGCTAGTAAGACTGACCCCCTGATTCTCCTAGACTCCATGAAATTAAGTTTTAATCGCCTGATTACACAAGGTTTAAAAACCTGGGAGCGTCATCCAACCATCCCTTGGGTGCTGTCAATGGCGTGGATACTGTTGATTAGCTCCCTCGCCTTCTTTTGGAACTTGGGCAACACTGGCTTATTGGATGAAACAGAGCCATTGTTTGTGGAAGCCTCTCGGCAGATGACCCTAACGGGGGATTGGATTACTCCTTATTTCAACGGAGTGACTCGGTTCGATAAGCCGCCGCTGATTTATTGGTGTCAGGCCATTAGCTTTCTCATCTTTGGCACCCACGAATTTGCCGCCCGACTCCCTTCTGCACTGGCGGGCTTGGCATTGACGGGTTTTTGCTTCTACACCCTACGACACTTTGGCATTCCTCAACAGAGCTGGAAACAACCAGGACAAGGAAAACCAAGGGACAAAGACATCGAATCACTCCCCCCCTCCCAGTGGCAATCCTGGTTAGTCGCCAGCCTAGGAGCCGCGATGGTAGCCTTAAACCCCCTAACGCTGTTCTTTGGGCGTACAGGCTACTCCGATATGTTACTGAGCTTATGTTTCGCAGGGACACTGCTTGCTTTCTTTTTGGGCTATGCTCAACCGGAACGACGCAAGGTGCAAGAACGTTGGTATTTAGCTTTCTACGTCCTGAGTGCGTTGGCTGTCTTAACCAAGGGGCCGGTGGGAGTGGTTCTACCCGGATTGATTATCGTTGCCTTCCTGCTTTATGTCGGCCGACTCAGGGAAGTCCTGGGAGAAATCCGTCCAGTACGGGGTGGTTTAATTTTTCTGGCAATCACCCTGCCCTGGTATATTCTGGTGACGTTGCATAACGGCGAGGCTTATATTAACTCGTTTTTTGGGTATCACAATTTTGAACGCTTCACTCGTGTCGTCAATGAGCATGGGGGGCCTTGGTACCAACAAATTTTGGTCATGTTCCTTGGGTTTATCCCTTGGTCGGTTGCTTTACCCGCCGCTATTGCCCCATTTAAAGTTTTCCAGCGGCAGCGTTGGCAAAAATCGCCTCGTTCCACTCATCTGGGATTATTTGCTCTGTTTTGGTTCCTGATTGTCTTAGGCTTTTTTACAATCGCCGTCACGAAATACTTTAGCTACACCCTACCGTTAATGCCAGCCGCCGCTATTTTGGTAGCACTTTGGTGGAGCGATTGCATCGTCCAGGGGCACATTTTCCATCAAACTGGCAATCACCTCAAACTCACGAGTCTCTTGAGTATTGTGATTTTTTCAGCTTTAGCCGGGGCAACTTACTACTGTCCCAACTGGCTCAATGATGACCCCTCCATGCCGAATCTGGGAGTGTTGATTGACCAATACCATTTAAATTGGGTAGGTGCAATGATTTGGGGAGCCAGTGCGATCGCAGGAATCCTTTTACTCCTACGCCGTCAAGCTTACTGGCTCTGGGGAGTCAGTTTTTTGGGATTTGTGGCCTTTTTAATGTTTGTCATCCTACCCGCCTTAGGCATTGTAGATATGGAACGTCAACTGCCGTTGCGCCAAATGGCTGAGGCCGTAGTGCAGGTGGAAGCACCCGGTGAAAAGTTGATGATGATTACAGAGGGGTTTGAAAAGCCCAGTTTGGTGTTTTACACAAAACAACAGGTAACTTTTGTGCATGACTCTTCTCAAACCATCTCCCAAATCAAGAAGGTTGAACAAAAATGGAATACTGACTCTGTACTATTAATTGTCACCCGCAAATCTCTCAAGAATAGTGGCTTAAAACCGAATCAGTACCAAGAGATTCGTCAAGCTGGAATTTATCAGTTAGTCCGTGTACCCAGGACAGAGGTTCTCTAATGCAGAAAGTTCAGAAATGGTTGGCTCAAAAAGCTAATCAATCCGTACTGTTTTGGCTACTGGGGGGACTGCTATTTCGGAGCTTTGTTGCCTTTTGGCTATACCCCGGCTTTGATGAAGCCTACTATTATTTGTACAGCATCCATCTGGACTGGAGTTATTTCGATCATCCCGTTTTAGTCGCGCTGCTTACGGGTTTAGGACCCTGGCTGACTGGAGAGGTCTCGCAATTTACGATTCGCCTGGGAACACTCATTTTATATACCGGTAGCTTGATACTTCTGTATCTCACTAGCGCTAAACTTTTTTCGGACAAAGCGGCGAGAATTACATTAGCGATCGCTTCCATTATTCCTATTTTTCAAATTGCCTTTGGCGTCTTTACTCTACCCGATGTCCCCCTAATGTTTTTTTGGACAGCCAGTTTATACTGTGCCGCCCATGAATTTTTCCCCCAACCGCAGCCCTCCCAACATTACAGCGGGTTAGATTCGGAAGAATCTCAACCCTCGATGCCCTACCAACCCAGTTATCGCTTAGCCCTTCTCGGTATCCTTGTTGGTTTAGCCTGTCTTGGCAAATATCACGGTTTTATTTTAGGCTTTGGGCTGGTTGGTTTTTGTTTAACTAGTGCGCGGTATCGTGCTGCATTTCTCTCCGTTTGGGCATGGCAAGGAGTCGCTTTATTTATCCTCACTATTTTCCCCATTTGGTTCTGGAATATACAGCATGATTGGGTTTCTTTTGGTTTTCAATTAAATCGAGGAGTGCCACAACGTGACCTCAATTTAGTCAAGGTAGGACTCGTCTTTTTAGAGGGCATTGCTTACTTGTTCCCCACCTTCGGTTTGCCGCTGTGGTGGGTGAGTTGGCGGTCAGTACAGGAGCAAATTCAACCCCTGTTTAGGAAGAAATCCTCAACAGTATCCGAAGACTTTCGACAAAAGCAATTGTTAATTTTATGGGTATCTTTGCCCTTAACGGTAGGATTTACCTTGATGGGAGCTTACCAGCAAATTTTACCCGCTTGGCCGATGCCCGGATTTTGGGGACTTACCCTCCTTTTAGGGGAACGTGCTGTTCACTGGCAGCAGCAATCTCGACGTAGGGTACAGCGCTGGCTGAAGGGTTCAGGCATTGTAGTGGGTACAGCTCTACTCCTAGCTCTGTTACATGTGACAACGGGAACCCTGCAACAGGGGAGTCAATACGCCATACTAGGAGGATTCTGGCCTGCTAAAGATGACCCCTCGACACAACTGCTGGATATTCAGCAACTGCGGCGTGGTTTTGCGGAATCGCCTGTCCTGAGTCAAGCTTTACGGGAGTCTAGTTTTATATTTAGCAATGGCTATTACCTGGCTGCACCGATTGGGATGGCTCTTGTGCCTTTGGAGGGAACCCCAATTACAGCCTTTAGTTCGGATATGCGGGGGTTCGCGTTTTGGTCAAAACCCGATCAATGGGTGGGGAAAGACGCGCTTTACGTGACGATTTCCCGCTTTGAACAAGAGAAAGAGTTAATAGAACGTTATCAAACTTACTTTAGTAGTCTACAACAGATTGGAACGGTACCCATTCGACGAGGTGGTGAGGTGACAGAAGTCGTTTACGTTTATCAGGCGAAAAACCTACTCAAACCTTATCCTCGACCTTATGGTATTTGAGATTTTGCCCTTTCTAGTCGCCAGAGTATAATCGCCGGGTTGAAAACTGGGATTAATCTGTCGTCACTTCTAAAAAACTACCTTGTGAAGGTTAACTACTGACTGCAATGAAATCAGGTTCAAGTCAAATTTTTGATTCACTCATCCCTGGCATATCCGTGATGGATCGGTATATTGCCACTGAACTAATACCGCCTTTTTTATTTGGGGTTGGAGCCTTTTCTTCCGTCGGCGTCGCGATTGGTACCCTATTTGATTTGGTACGAAAAATAACGGATGCGGGATTACCGCTAGGAATTGCGGTTCAAGTGTTGATGTTGAAAATGCCCTTATTTATTTCCTATGCATTTCCAATGTCTACTCTCTTAGCCGCGATGATGACATTCTCACGCCTCAGCAGTGACAGTGAGTTGATTGCCTTGCGTGGCTGTGGTGTGAGTCTCTATCGCATTGTTGCGCCTGCGGTCGTTTTGAGTTTGGTGGTGACGGGGATGACGTTCTTATTTAACGAGTTGGTGGTTCCTGCTGCCAACCGCCAAGCTACTGTCACGATGGAGAAAGCACTAAAAGAAGAAAAGCCATCCTTTCAAGAAAATAATATTTTCTATCCCGAATATGGAGAAGTTACACAACCGGATGGTCAAAAAATTCGAGCACTCCGGCGCTTGTTTTATGCCAATCAATTTGATGGTGAACGAATGAAAGGTTTGACCATCTTGGACTGGTCGCAGCAAAGCCTCAACCAAATTGTGACCGCCGATTCAGCGATTTGGAACCCGGCTCAAAATACGTGGGATTTCTTCAACGGTACCATTTATGTCATCTCTCCTGACGCTTCTTACCGCAATATTGTGCGATTTGAAAACCAACAACTAAAACTGCCCAAAGCACCTTTTGATTTGGCTGGGAAAGACCGCGACTCGGCTGAAATGAATATTGCTCAAATTCATGAATATAAGGAAATTATCAAGGTTAGTGGTGATGCGAAAAAACTCCGTAGGCTCGATTTACGGGTTCAACAAAAACTTGCTTTCCCCTTCATTTGTTTGGTCTTTGGATTGATTGGTGCGGTATTGGGCACTCGACCTCAACGGACAGGTAAAGCGACAAGTTTTGGCATCAGTATTATTATTATTTTTACTTATTATTTACTCAACTTTATCTGTGAGGCATTAGGTCTATCTAATGTTCTTTCTCCGGTCATGGCAGGCTGGTTGCCTAATGTCTTTGGTGTAGGAACAGGAGGCTTTTTGTTATATAGAACAGCACGATAGGACGTGCTATTGCATCGACTCAAGAGTCTGTCTGCGTTTTATACGAAATTGTGTTCATACGTAGCCTATTCCTGTTCTGGGCGTCAGTCTGGACTAAGCTGATGTGCAGCGAACTTGTCATAAGGGGTGTGGGGTGTAGGGTGTGGAAATAGGCTTTCTTAAATGCGTCACAGCTTACTAGGTTTGAACGCAACTCGGTATTAGAGCTCTCGCCTCGGCTATCCGTTATTGGTCTTAACACCTGAATACATGTTCATATATAATTATTTCAATCTAATAAATATATTTAAAATTAGTAATGTCTCACCAACACCATCATCACCACAGCCACGATCACGGACTACCCAATTACAATCGCGCTTTTATTGTCGGCATTACGCTCAATGTAGGATTTGTTGGGGTTGAGGCACTGTATGGCTTCTTAACCAATTCTCTATCGTTACTGGCGGATGCCGGTCATAATCTGAGCGATGTTTTAGGCTTAGGACTAGCCTTTGTCGCCAGTTGGCTGGTGCGTCTGCGACCCACACAACGCTATACTTACGGACTACGTCGCTCATCCATTTTGGCAGCTCTTTTCAACGCTATTTTCCTGCTGGTGGCGATGGGTGCGATCGCTTGGGAAGCCATCCGACGTTTCAACCACCCACTCCCCGTCAGTGGGGGAACCATGATCGGTGTTGCCCTGGTTGGGATTGTGATTAATAGTGTCACAGCAATGATGTTCATGTCAGGTCGAGAACGAGACTTAAACATCCAAGGCGCGTTTCTACACATGGCTGGTGATGCTCTGGTGTCTGTGGGTGTGGTACTCGCTGGTATTGCTATTCAAGCCACCGGCTGGCTGTGGTTTGATCCCGTGGTGAGCTTGATCATCGTGGCTGTGATCGTAATTAGCACCTGGAACTTGCTGCGAAATGCAGTGAATTTGGCTCTCGATGCCGTACCCGCAGGCATTAACCCGCAAGCCGTCCGCACGTACCTAACGGAACTTCCCGGTGTGGTTCAAGTCCATGATTTACACATTTGGGCGATGAGCACGACAGAAACAGCACTCACCGCCCATTTAGTCATGCTCACAGGAAATCCAGGTGATGCATTTCTCTCCAGAATATCGATGGAGTTGCATGATAACTTCGGCATTGAACATACCACTATCCAGATAGAAACTGGTAATTTTCTGCGCCCTTGCGACCAGAAGAGTTGTTGTGATTAATGGACAGGCTGTAGTATTTGGAAGTTATAGCAGTCGCCAAGGCGATTAGGACAACGCCAAATATGAAACCTTGATCCATCAATTTTTACTCTTCTGCCTTCTGTCACAAGGAACGATACGACACGCCACACCGATCACTAAAAAACTAAACGATAAATTTTTTGACTTTTGACTTCCACGATCAATGGATTCCCATTGTCAGACAGGCGATCGCGTCTGTCTAATTCATGTTGCTCAGGTAACATTATCTGCATTCTTGCTGGGTTTGTGTTGGTATTGGGAGAGTGGGAATGTCTTGACTTGTGACAAATAGCTTTTAAGTTACAAACTCAACTTGCGATCATGAGTTGTTAAGTTCTGGTGTTCGTGAGATAGTGAGTTAATCTCTCCTAAGAGAGATGTGTTATGGTGCTCACTAGTGTCTTTGTGCAGAAAATCACGAATTTATTGCCACAACAAAGCCAAGTCAGGACTTTACCTCAACATCATTGTCAGGATTTTTGGCAATTGTGGGAATCCTATCAAGATTATTTTTATAGCGTTTCTCGAATAACCGAGGTACAGTAATGGGGAACTGTTGAGGGTGTAAAGATGAAAGCTTACTCACTGGACTTCCGGGAAAAAATAATACTCGTGTATG
>DATNQL010000624.1:0-7595 GCA_036704025.1 Stenomitos sp. | reverse complement strand
ACACTGACTATTCAACAGCAACTGCCTTTGTTCAACAAATTGCCTTACCCAATTCTGTTTTATAGTTCCGGTGACTTGTATTGGTCTGTTCAGTCTCAAGATACATCCAATCCTGCTGACCCGGAAAATGGGATTCATTCAGAGTTACCAAAGAGTAATAAGCCGCATTCTCAGCGACCCAAAGAAAGAATCTGCGTTAAATTCAAAGGAGCCGAACCCCAAAAAAACAAATCCGAGGAAGGCAAAAACTATACCTTTAAGATTCAGTGTGATCGTCGTCAGCTCCCCTTATTTCGACGGTTTCTGATCGATTATCAGACTTATACTCAATTGCCCACAGAAGAACGTTTCTCTGAAGGACTCTTTGCTCTGCGCTCAGCCTGCCTAATTTGGCGTAAGGATGAAAGTGGAAACAGGAGCAAGAAGAACATAGGCGCAAACCAACCAGAAGACCAACTAGAGCCTTGGAATACTCATCGTCTTTATCTTCATTGCACTGTAGGCAGACCTCTGTTAACAGCCGAGGGGACCGAGCAAATACGAGCAGAAAAGAAACAGGCAATCATTAAAGAACTTAAAGGAAAAGAAAAGCTTGAACACAAAGAGCTGGATGAATTAGGACTCACTCAGCAACAGATTAGCTCCGTTAAGCGCAAATGCTCCACATTAAATCGTCTGGAGAATCATTCACCCCCTCCTCGGCCTCACATAGTACCTTATCAAGGGCAACCTGATATCTCAGTTGGAGTCAGTTTTAGTCGTCATCAACCTGTAGCAATTGCTGTTGTAGATGTCGCCAAGCAACAAGTTCTACAGTGCAAGAGTGCCAAGCAACTCTTGAACGGGGGAAAAGCCCAATTTATCTGGAGACATGGCTCGAAGGAAGCGGTGTTAAAAGATGGCATCGAAAAGCGGCATCCCAATGGAGGCAAGCTCTACATCAGGAAGAGAAAGCGCGTTCGAGGGAAACCCTATCGCCTGGTTCAGCAACTCCATCAACGGCATCAACACCATTCTCAACAAAGAGCTAAACAGCAGCAGCAAAACCGTTATCGGGAGGACAACTCCGACTCCAATCTAGGACTCTACGTTAACCGACTCATCGCGGCTCAAATAGTCGAGCTTGCTCTTCACACAAAAGCAGGAACCATTGCCATCCCACAACTCAAGGGCATTCGTGAAAGCATTGAGAGCGACATTCGAGCGCAAGCACAGCGACTGTTCCCTAATGAGAAGGAACGCCAAAAAAAATATGCTTTGCATTATCGAGCTAGCTTCCATCGTTGGAGCTATGCAAGACTATGTGAGTGTATTAGAGAGTGCGCCAAAAGAGAGGGTATTGCCGTCGTCCAAAGGAAACAGTCCTCCCAAAGCGATTTGGAGCAAAAAGCAATAGCCATTGCTCTGTCTTCCTAGAAGACTGAAACTTGATGATTCTTTAGATCATCCAGCACTTGTACCTTGACAAGATAATATTGATTCAATAGCGCGTCTCGTTCCTCGCGAACAGATGATAAGTGTAAGGGCAGTTTAATTGCTTTCCGCCCTCGGTAGTTGTCCGCTTCTCTCTGCGAAACTTGTCCGCAGATAGGTGCAGGCCGCGCCTAGCATCAGGGAGCTATGTTTTTATAACCAGTGGTTTAGAGCCTCTGGTTATAAGGATACAGGCTTACGTGTCGTGGCAGCTACCCCATCGCCTTCGAGCAAGAAGGAATCCTCCCTCATCTTTTTCTGACGGCTGAAAGCGGGGGCCAAAACCCCAGGGAGCCGTCAAAAGTTCAAAACCCTTATCTGACCTTGGTTTGAGGCTTTCACAGCAGTCAACTTTCTCCTTGGGAGAGAGCTGAAATGAACAATTTCAAATCAGCCGACAGAAATGTATTTCTCAGCTTGTGTAGGTAAGGGTTTCAGCGGGCGCGGTTTCATTAACCCTCCCGCCTCTGGGTGGGTTGAAAGTGGTGATCAATCATGCCCACACTCAAAACTTTGAGGTTTCATTAACCCTCCCGCCTCTGGGTGGGTTGAAAGAGAATTTCCTGGGCACTGGCCTTGGCTATTTTGTTGTGTTTCATTATTACTTTAGGGAGATTGAAAGGAACGTCAGCTTCCCAAAACAATGTTCAAAACTAATTTGTCTGGACATTAACTCTTTAAAACTGCTTTAGTAACAGGTAAAGAGCTTCATGAAACCTGAAAAGCCCATTTCTTCGTTCTTCATGGACAACAAGTTTTTAAAACTGACAAATAGCTCTTTAATGGACATGTACAAAAGCGGATGATCGGACTCGAACCGACGACATTCAGCTTGGGAAGCTGACGTTCTACCACTGAACTACACCCGCAAGTGGCTTTTTAACGTGCGGTAGTTCCCATTATACAACGCTTTTCCAGTGAGAAGCCGCATTAGCAGGAATGAATGCCTCAAACAATAGCCTGTGATGGAAAACACCGAGCGACCATGACCCGTAAAAGACTAGGCTACAAAATTTTGTTGCATCCTATAAAGTGTATGCAGTTGTTATGACTGGTGAGCCGCTGGGGTCAAAACTATCAACGAGTATCAAGGATGTTTAACGCAACTGAAATTTTAATTGATGCGTTTGTTACAAAACTGCGGGAAGGTTACCGCCGGACTTATGGGGGGCTAAAAACCGATAACGAAGACATTATTGCATGGGCCGGAAGCATGGCAATGGAAAATATTGCCAACAGCGACGCGCTTTATCACAATGTTGAACATTCCATTTTAGTTGCCTTAGTGGGACAAGAGATTTTACGAGGCAAACATATCCGCGAGGGTGGCATAACGTCCGATGACTGGTTGCACTTTATCATTTCCTTGGTCTGTCATGACATTGGCTATGTCAAAGGAGTGTGTCGCAGCGATCGCGAAACGGAAAGACTGTATGCGACCGGTCAAAATGGAGAAATGGTGTATCTCCCACCCGGAGCGTCAGATGCGGCCCTAACGGCATATCATGTTGATCGGGCTAAACTCTTCATTGATGAGCGGTTTGGAGGTCATAAACTCATCGAGGCTGAAGTCATTAAGCGCAATATTGAATTGACTCGTTTCCCTGTACCGAAAGAGGGCGATCATCAAGATACAGTGAACTTCCCTGGATTAATTCGCGCTTCGGACTTGATTGGTCAAATGAGTGACCCACGCTACCTGAAAAAAATCAGTGCTCTATATTACGAATTTGAAGAAACAGGTGTCAATCAAGCGCTAGGATATCGACATCCTGGAGATCTGCGTCGAAACTACTCTATGTTTTACTGGAATGGAGTATACCCCTATATTCAACAAGCTTTACGATACCTCGGGCTGACGCAGCAGGGTAAACAAATTGTTGCCAACCTCTACTCAAATGTGTTCGTGATCGAACATGAAAAAACGGAGGAAGAACATCGGCAACTAGCACAACAAGTTTACTAATAACCTTCTAACAACATGAATTGGTGGCAGAAACTCAAAAAGAATCCACTTGCTCGGTTGGGAGCTTTGTTGCTCTTGATTTTCTATATCAGCGTCATTGCCGCTGATTTTGTTGCTCCCTATAATCCTTATGAACCCCAAGTAGATGGTTCGCTGCTACCCCCCACCCAAATTTACTGGCGGAACCAAGCCGGACAGTTGATCGGGCCGCACGTTTATCCAACCACCCAAGGGCCGACGGATCTAGAAACAGGGAAGCGCGAGCTCAAGCGAGACCTTTCTCAGCCATCGCCGATACGCCTTTTTGTAAGAGGTGCCACCTATAAACTCTTTCAACTTCGACTACCGATAGGCCCTAATTTCGCCTTGGTAGACGTGATTGGAGGAATTCCCTGTGACCTACATTTATTCGGTACGGTGGGTTCAGCCAAACTTAACCTATTAGGGACAGACGAATCGGCTCGTGATCAATTCAGCCGCCTCTTGCATGGCGGTCGGATTAGCCTCAGTATTGGCCTAGTCGGCATTGCCATCTCTTTTCCCATTGGTCTATTCGTCGGTGGAATTTCCGGCTATTTCGGGGGATGGACAGATGCTATTTTGATGCGTCTGGTAGAAGTGCTGATGACGATTCCATCGCTTTATCTCCTAGTCGCCCTTGCCGCTGTGCTTCCATCGAGTCTCACCAGCGCCCAGCGATTTTTATTAATTGTCTTGATTACCTCGTTTATTGACTGGGCTGGCATGGCGCGGGTGATTCGAGGGCAGGTTCTTTCCATTAAAGAGCGGGAATTTATCCAAGCGGCGAAAGCCATGGGGGCTAACCCGTTCTACATTATTGTTCGCCATGTTTTGCCCCAGACCGCAACCTATGTGATTATCCGAACAACGTTGGCCATTCCTGGTTTCATTGTTGCCGAATCCGTACTCAGTTTGATTGGTCTTGGGATTCAGGCACCCGATCCCTCTTGGGGAAATCTCTTATCTGTGGCAACCAATGCTTCCATGTTGGTGTTACAACCTTGGTTGATTTGGCCTCCGGCGCTGCTGATTATCCTGACGGTGTTAGCTTTTAATTTGCTGGGGGATGGTCTGCGGGATGCTCTCGATCCTCGAAGTCTTCAGCGTTAGGAATTGTGATCCTGCTCAGTAAAACCGGATTGAGAAACCTTTCGCCCCGCCGTCTGTTCGGCAACCTGCTTGCCTTCAGTCAACAAATAATCCAGGAAAGTCCGAGCTACAATCGACAGTTGTTTGCCGTTGGGATAGATGGCATACCAATAGCGCTCGATGGGAAAGTGTTGTGCATCTAAAACGGCCAACTGACTGCTAGGGCCTTCCAGCGCTATTGTGTGTAGCGATAAGATAGAAATTCCTAAACCCCCGGCGATTGCCTGTTTAATGGCTTCATTACTGCCTAAATCTAGCTGCACTTTCAATGACAGCTTATGCTCATCAAACAAGGCTTGCACAGCCTTGCGCGTTCCGGAGCCAGGTTCCCTCATAATAAAAGGCTCAGCCGCAATCCGTTCGATTGGGATATTTTTTTCCTGAGCTAGGGGATGATTGGCGGGTGCCAAAACCACTAAGGGGTTGTCTAAAATTCGTTTGTAGGTAACCTCGATACTATCCGGCAGTTGACTCATCACATACAAGTCGTCCAAATTCTCATTCAGGCGATTGAGGATGTGTTCGTGGTTGGTTACCTGGAGAGAAACATCAATGCCTGGATAACGCTTGCAAAATGGTCCCAATAGACGAGGCACAAAATATTTGGCGGTTGTAATGACGGCTAACCGCAGGCGTCCCTGTTTCAGACCTTTTAAGTCTGCTATTGTCATCTCAAACTGGTCTAATTTTTCAAAGACTTCGCGACAGGTCTTGACGAGTTCTTCTCCAGCCTGTGTAAGATACAGACGCTTACCCACTTGATCGAACAGAGGCATTCCCACAGCTTTCGTTAACTGCTTAACCTGCATCGAAACGGTGGGTTGGGTGAGAAAGAGTTCCTCTGCTGCTCGTGTAAAGCTATTATGCCGAGCGACCGCTTCAAAAACTTTTAGCTGGTGCAGCGTAGATTGCTTCAAGGATGCTTCTCCTGCAAAAAATTTATAGAATAAAATCTATTGTAATCATAAAAAACTTAGTTTTTATCTATAGATGTTCCAAGTTATTATTTCTGATAACTGGAACAAGTGACAGTCTTCCTTCCAAAGAGTGTTGCACAGTTACCCGGTCGTAGGTCATCGAGAGCTAGGCTGTTTCCATCCTGTATTTCACAGGAAAGCCTTCTCTTCCATTATCGTCCGGTCTGTGCAACTCTTTTCCTTGTGTAGCAGTACCCAATAATATCAAATCGACTGGCTTGAGAACTATATCGTTGTCGCTGGTCAGGGAGCCGAGACAGTAGAGAGAGCAAAGATTAACGAGGTCTTGATAACCGAACGTGATCTCAACAGCAATTCTGCTCGCTCGTGGGGAGTTGAACTCCCAATCGAGTTGTTAATAGGGTAATCATCATAAATCTTTGGGGCTGGACAGCTTTCGCAAATCTGGCAGTTCTACTAGTTCTTTTTCCGGTTCCTGAACACTAATGGGTAACCGCAGGGGTTGAGGTTGTTCCTCAATGAGGCAACTCGCAAAGGGGAGAGCTCTCTCCAAATCCTCTAGAGGTCTTGTGACAATAGTAACGGCAACCAGTTCACCAATCCGCTGGGCTTCTGCCATGCCAACTTGTAAAGCCATCGCCACCTCTGCCACGCGACCTCGGAAGATCACCGTACACAAACCCGCTCCAATCGTCTCGTAACCCGTTAGTTCAATATCGGCAGATTTGAGCATGGCATCAGCGGCACCCACCACAGCGGGAAATCCCCGTGTTTCCAATAAACCCACGGCATGACTACTATGGCGGGGGCGATGAGGTTGAGATGCCTCATCGAGTAAGGGAGAACCGATCGGAAATATAACTTCTAAATTAGGGAACGGTCGGGGAATGACGAGAGAGGAAAGCAGTTGGCCTTCTCGCTTCGCATGTTCTACACCGGCTTGAACCGCAATCCGCACCTCCGCTGTTGCCCCCCGAACAATGGCTGTACAGTGACCACTGCCAGTTTTCTCAAACCCAATCAGTGTCACCCCAGAAGATTTAAGCATCGCATCCGCTGTACTCACGATGACAGGAAAACTCAGGGTGGAGACCAATCCTAAGGATGACTGCATACGGCGATGATCACGAGCGCCAAGGGCATTGTGCTGGGTGAAAGGGTCTTGGGGGACCATCCCCGGTCGGTAGGACTCCATGACTATGACCTCTATAGTAGTTGTTGGTGGTTAGTTGTTGGTGAGACGGCTTGCAAAAAGACCAAGGCATGGATTTTGAACGGTAGATATCTGATTTTTGCAAGGGTCTGTTGTTATCAAGTCTAAGAACTCACAACTAAAAACTAACAACTCTACAATCTAACCGTCTTCCGGGGGACGGTTTAAGGATGAGTTGGAGGGAAACAAAGTCTTGAGAATTCGATCCAGGCTACCCTGCCCGTAAACGGGTTGACCCGCTTCTGAAGTCGGTTGTGCAGCCGTTGGTTCAGTTGGGGTGTCTTCCTGGGGCTGGTATCCTTGCCTCTGGTCGTCGGATGTTACCGTTGGGTTGGAAGGGGCTTGCCCATTCAGCAATTCTTGACCTGTGGGAGCCTTCTCTATCGTAGGGTAGATGAACGTTGATGGAAAGCTGTCGTCATTACTAACGCTGCTGGTTGGACGATGGGGCAAGTTAGGCGGCTTCGGAAGTTCAGGGGAATCGGTGTGGGTGGATACTGGGGAAGCCTCAGAAATTTGACGCCCTTTGTCTCCAACTACCGAAGCGGCTGGCACGACTTGCCACGGCTCAATGGATGAGTTCCAAACTGTGGTGATGGCACCGATACAGGCATGGGCTCCAATTTTGCCCTTGCCAATGATCAGGACACCAGCACCTAAATTTGCACCTGCTTCCACTTCCAGGGTACCTCCGTGAGCATGAAGGACTGACCCCATGCCGATACACACACCAGAAGCAATAACAATCTTACTATCTGGATCGGCTCGTAAAATCACTCCCGGCGCGATCGCGGCACTCGCATCAATGCTCACATCGCCTTCCGCATATACATGA
>DATNQL010000623.1:0-6564 GCA_036704025.1 Stenomitos sp. | reverse complement strand
TCAATATCGTTAAGAACTATAGCGGCGACGTGATGAACTTCGAGATGGCAGCAGAACTCGCCCACTCCGAAGGCATCCCAATATCTAATATTTTGATTGATGATGATATCGCGGTTAAAGACAGTCTCTACACCCAAGGGCGTCGGGGTGTTGGCACAACCGTTCTGGCGGAAAAAATTTGTGGTGCTGCGGCTGAACAGGGATATGACTTGAAGCAACTTGCCAACCTCTGCCGTAAGGTTAACCTCAACGGACGCAGCATGGGGATAGCCCTCACCTCCTGCACCGTACCGGCCAAAGGTAGCCCCACCGTTGAACTGGGGGAAGAGGAAATGGAAGCGGGTATCGGTATTCACGGGGAACCGGGACGGCAACGAATGCCTCTCAAGTCAGCGGATGAAATCACGGAGATGCTGGCAGTTTCTATCATCGAAGACAGCAATTACACCCGCACCGTGCGTGAATGGGATGCGGACAAAGCAGAATGGGTAGAAGTAGAAGTAACGGACCCTCCTGTGCAAAGCGGTGATTCCGTCCTCGCGTTTGTCAACAGTATGGGTGGCACTCCCCTGTCTGAGTTGTACATCGTTTATCGCAAATTAGCAGAAGTCTGCGAAAAACATAACCTTCAGATTGTGCGAAATTTAATCGGACCCTACATCACCTCCCTAGAAATGCAAGGATGCTCCATCACCCTACTCAAACTAGATGAAGAGATGATTAAACTTTGGGATGCACCCGTGAAAACTCCAGCCTTGCGCTGGGGGATATGATCCCAATCTCAAGAGGGATGATACGGCTAGGTCAAACAACCCCAAACTCTGCAAAATCTAAAATCTAAAAGGTTTTCTCATCGCAAGTATCCTAAATACCGATAAAATATGGCACTGTTGCCCATTGCAAAGTGTTCATGTCCAGCATCTCCTCTGCTCCCTTCTCTCCCGAAGAAATTGCCGCTGAAGGCTTGAAACCTGAAGAATACCAAGATATCGTCCAGCGGTTAGGGCGTCATCCCAATAAGGCTGAACTGGGAATGTTTGGCGTGATGTGGTCGGAGCATTGCTGTTACAAGAACTCGCGTCCCTTACTCAAGCAGTTTCCCACAGAAGGCGATCGCATCCTCGTTGGCCCTGGAGAAAACGCCGGAGTCGTAGACTTAGGAGACGGGTTAAGACTGGCATTTAAAATCGAATCCCACAATCACCCCTCCGCCGTTGAACCCTTTCAAGGCGCAGCAACGGGAGTAGGCGGCATCCTGCGGGATATTTTTACCATGGGGGCGCGTCCCATTGCCGTCCTCAACTCCCTGCGCTTCGGTTCTCTGGATGATGCCAGGACGCGAAGGTTGTTCAGTGGTGTCGTTGAAGGCATTTCCCATTATGGTAATTGTGTAGGCGTGCCTACCGTCGGCGGCGAAGTCTACTTTGACCCCGCTTATAGTGACAATCCCCTGGTAAACGTCATGGCACTGGGATTGATGGAAACGGAGGAAATCGTCAAATCCGGGGCGGCGGGTATCGGGAATCCAGTCTTATACGTCGGTTCCACCACGGGTAGAGATGGCATGGGTGGCGCAAGTTTTGCCAGTGCCGAACTCAGCGAACAATCGATGGATGACCGTCCTGCGGTGCAAGTGGGTGACCCATTTTTGGAAAAATCTTTAATTGAAGCGTGTCTAGAAGCCTTTAAAACTGGGGCTGTCGTTGCCGCCCAAGATATGGGGGCGGCTGGAATTACCTGTTCTACCTCAGAGATGGCAGCGAAAGGCGGTGTAGGAATTGAGCTGGATTTAGACCTGATTCCAGTGCGGGAAAGCGGTATGGTTCCCTATGAATATCTGCTTTCCGAATCCCAGGAACGGATGTTATTTGTTGCTCATAAGGGTCGCGAACAAGAGTTAATTGATATTTTCCACCGTTGGGGGCTACAGGCTGTCGTTGCAGGCACAGTTATTGCAGAGCCAATTGTGCGAATTTTGTTCCAAGGCGGAGTGACAGCGGAAATCCCAGCAACAGCATTAGCGGATAATACGCCTATTTATCACCGGGAACTTTTAGCACAACCGCCGGAATATGCCCGTCAAGCTTGGGAGTGGACAGCCAACTCTCTGCCGGCTTGCACCACGGAGGGGATTGAAATCCAAGGTAACCGCAAAACCTGGAGTGACATCCTCCTGCAACTTCTGGATACACCCACGATTGCTTCTAAACGCTGGGTTTATCGCCAGTACGACCATCAAGTGCAAAATAATACGGTGATGTTACCCGGTGGTGCGGATGCGGCTGTTGTCAGGTTGCGTCCAGTGGCAGAAGGCATTGCCAAGACCAAATCAGCCGTTGCAGCAACGGTAGATTGTAATTCTCGTTATGTGTATCTTGACCCCTATGAAGGCGCGAAAGCCGTTGTTGCCGAAGCGGCGCGGAACCTTAGCTGTGTGGGGGCACAACCGTTGGCGGTTACCGATAATCTGAATTTTGGCAGTCCCGAAAAGCCCATCGGATATTGGCAGTTAGCGTCGGCATGTCAGGGGATTGCAGAGGCTTGTCGCATCCTGGAAACGCCTGTAACTGGGGGGAATGTCTCTCTTTACAACGAAACATTGGATGCCACGGGCACACCCCAACCCATCTACCCAACGCCAGTGATTGGGATGGTGGGATTAATTCCGGATCTTACTTATGTTTGCGGTCAAGGTTGGCAAGCAGAAGGAGATGTCATTTATCTTTTGGGATTGCCACTGACTGATTCTACTCCTCACCTTAGTTTAGGGGGTTCGGAATACCTCGCCAGTATTCATGGCGTTGTTGCAGGTAAACCCCCTGTCGTGGATTTTGATTTAGAACGCCGCGTTCAATCCGTCACACGAGAAGGGATTCGTCAATGCTGGGTACGTTCTGCCCATGATTGTGCGGAAGGCGGAATTGTGGTTGCCCTCGCTGAATCTTGTATTGCCAGTCAATTGGGTGCCCAAATTAACTTGCGGCTAACGGATGTAGAGAGGCGTTGGGATGAGGTACTCTTTGGTGAGAGTGCTAGTCGCATTCTCGTATCGGTCAAGCCGGAACAACAAGCCAGGTGGGAATCTTACCTAAAGGAGCAATGGGGCGAACAGACTCAACACTGGCAAAATCTGGGTTTTGTCAAGAGCCAAAATGCTGGATTAAAACTGTTGATTGATGACAATCAGCCGATAATCGACGTTACGATGATAGAAATGAGCGAACGCTTTTCAAAGGCTCTGGAACGACGTTTGAATGTATAGCTGGGCGGTCAACGCCTCTATCAAACAGACCAAAGGCTTTAATAGCAACACATTCAGTCAGCACAGCGACTGTTATTGATGCTATTGTTAAAGAGTTGTTAACCAACCTTAACAATTACGACGCTTTTTTGCTTCGCTCTAAGTCTCACTGACGTTCTGCCGCTATCAGGAACCTATCTTAGTATGATGCATCACGAACCCCTCTCTTCTCAGCAGCATTCGGCTCAATCTGAGGATAGCTATGCACAGCGACCCGACAAACAGGAGGAAGCTTGTGGAGTCTTTGGCATCTACGCACCGGGGGAAGATGTCGCTAAATTAACTTACTTTGGTCTTTATGCGCTACAGCACCGGGGTCAAGAATCAGCAGGGATTGCGGCGTTTCAGGGAGACCGGGTGCATCTCTACAAGAATATGGGGCTAGTGTCTCAGGTTTTTAACGAGTCAATCTTAGCCGAACTGCCAGGGGACATGGCTATCGGTCATACCCGTTACTCTACCACAGGTTCTAGTCGTATTGCCAATGCTCAGCCTGCTTTGGTGGAAACTCGCTTAGGGAAATTGGCCTTAGCCCACAATGGCAACTTGGTGAATACAGGAGAGCTACGCGAACATTTACTCCAGCGTAATTGTAATTTTACGACAACAACAGATTCTGAAATGATTGCGATCGCGATCGGATCAGAAGTCGATAGCGGCAAAGATTGGCTAGAAGCCGCCCTGAGTGCCTTTGGTCACTGTTCAGGCGCTTATAGTTTAGTGATTGGCACCCCAGCCGGATTGATGGGCGTCCGCGACCCCAATGGCATCCGTCCTCTAGTCATCGGTACCGTAGGCAGTCATCCTCAGCGCTATGTTTTGGCATCCGAAACCTGTGGTTTGGACATTATCGGGGCTGAATACCTCAGGGACGTTGAACCAGGAGAATTGGTGTGGATTACCGAAGAAGGCATGGCTTCCTTTCACTGGAGTCCCAAGCCAGAGCGCAAGCTTTGCATTTTTGAAATGATATATTTTGCCAGACCCGATAGCATCATGACCGATGAAACGCTGTATAGCTATCGCTTAAAGCTAGGGCGTCAGTTGGCAAAAGAGTCCTTAGTCGATGCCGATATTGTCATTGGCGTACCCGACTCTGGTATTCCCGCCGCGATTGGATTTTCCCAAGAATCCGGCATTCTCTACGCGGAAGGATTGATTAAAAATCGCTATGTCGGTCGCACCTTCATCCAACCCACTCAATCCATGCGAGAATCCGGCATTCGCATGAAACTCAACCCCCTGAAAGATGTCTTATTGGGGAAACGTGTCGTGATTGTCGATGACTCGATTGTCCGGGGCACAACCAGCCGCAAAATTGTTAAAGCCTTGCGTGATGCCGGTGCCACTGAAGTTCATATGCGAATTTCTTCCCCCCCTGTGACTCACCCCTGTTTCTATGGCATTGATACCGATAATCAAGACCAATTAATTGCGGCAACCAAGTCAGTCGAAGACATTGCCCTGCAAATTGGTGTCGATAGTTTGGCTTATCTCAGTTGGAAAGGAATGCTGGAATCCACAGGGGAAGACCCCAACAGCTTTTGCAGTGCCTGTTTCACGGGTGATTACCCAATTTCAGTGCCAGAAATGGTCAAACGTTCCAAGCTCATGTTGGAAAAAATTGAAAAAGCTGAAAAAGTAGTGACTGTCTAAATATCCTGTCCGGTTGAATACCCATCATCGGATAGCCCATCCATCTCGATAACTCCCTTCCTCAACGAGAGGGAGAGTAAGCGAGAGGGGGAATGAAAGAGTTTAAGACGCTTCAAAAACCTCGGCGTCCCTCAGCGTCCCCCTCAGCGCGCTCTGCGTTAAAAAATATGATTCCCATGCCAACGGATTTGATAGGACATCGCACTCAGCTAAGATGCGTCTCTCCCAGGTACTTCTTCAAATAAGGGGAAAATACCTCATAAATCAGCGTTAGAGGTTGCCCATGATGCCAAAACAGGTAGTGGCGACCCCAAAACGGCCCCTTCTCCCCAAACGCTAACTCTAACGCCTCTGAGTGACCGTAATAAATGCCCTGAATATCCCGATACAGCTCACTCCGTAGGCGAGAAAGGCTAGCCCAAATCGGGATATTGCGATTTTGCAGATATTCATCGACATGGTTGGCATCCCACCAAGAAGCGGCATAAGCCAGTCGCTGCCCTGAAGCCGTGCGTAACCAAACCTGCCGTCTTAATCTTGGCGCGGGTACGGCTTGAATATGTTTTGGTGCTCCATCATCCGCCATCCCAATCAGGGACATATCAATCACATCCACTTCCGTCGGTTCCGTTGTCAGGAGTTGCAGATGGCGAGTGGGAGAGCCATCTCCTAACAGCAATATCTGCCACGCCGGTGCTAGCTGACGATGGGGTAATCCTTGTTGAACGGTTTCTTCGCCTCCCTGCCAGAGGGGGTCGAGAGCGTACCAGGTTGTTGATACACTGGCGCTGTTGGTGGACTCAAAGGTTGCAGTCAAGGTGCTTTACAAAACTTAACTTCTACATCCATAATGATAGCGCCCTTAGCCTATTGCTCCCGCTCATCTGGGCAACTTAGCCAACCCTCTAATATCATGTCCGGTTAAACACCCATCGTTAGGATTGACGCGGGGACACGGGGACACGGGGACACGGGGACGCGGAGAGTTTTTATTATGGGTAATTAGACGGACATGATAGAACTTCTCATAATGAACTCGGCATTAGACCAAGCGATTGAGTTTTTAACCACCCCATCTGCCATACCCCCGGCACCAGAGGCAGTGGTTGAAGCACTGCTGATGGCAGAAAAAGCGGCTAAACAGAGCAAAGTGCGCTATGCCTATCCACAATTGCTCGGCACCTGGCGATTAGGGTTTATCACAGGGACAAAAAAATCACGCCAACGAGCAGGGATTATTCTAGGTGCTGGACGGTTTTTACCGAAGTGGGTGAAGATTCATCTATCCTACTTCCCATCGGACTCCACTCAAGAGCGAGGCACGGTGCAAAATTCCGTTGAACTCGGACTATTGCAACTCATTCTGACCGGCCCTACCCAGTTCTGGTCAAAAACTAATATACTCGCCTTCGACTTTACCCGAATGAAAGTGTCATTATCGGGGCTGAAGGTCTATGAAGGCTACATTCGTGGGGGTAAAGAACGGGAAACCCGCTTTTATGAACAAAGTGTCAAAGAGCAGGCATTTTTCACCTACTTCCTGGTGCAGAACCAAAGCCTAGCTGCGAGGGGGCGGGGCGGTGGATTAGCGTTGTGGATAAGGGCTA
>DATNQL010000622.1:0-7884 GCA_036704025.1 Stenomitos sp. | reverse complement strand
TCACTCAACGTACTGGTAACCACTAACTTGGCATCTGCCAACTTCTGAATTACACCATCTACCAGCACTTGCGATCGCTCAGTGCTGACTAAATCCCGCTTGAAAACTTGCCTACGAGTATCCTCCGTTCCCTCTCCCAACTGCGTCAGTTCCAGAAAAATCCGCTTCGCTGTCTGCTGTTCCTCTGGCGATAAAGACTCATAAACCTCATTTGCACGTTTTTGTAGGGTTCCCTTCACCCCACCCAATCGGGTATAGCTGGAGAGAATTAACCGATCTACCGTTCGCTGTTGCCAGAGTTCCGTCAGCGTGTACTGCAACAGGGGCAAGCTACCCGGTGAGTCTGCCACATCGGCTATCATCTCACCAACCAATTCCCGCTCAACGTCCAAACCCACCTTTTTAGCTGGTTCAGTAATCGCTTGCTCCAACTCCTCCTGTGTCATCGGAGTCACCGTTACCAGATGCTGCTGAATTTGAGCCGCAAGTTCTGCATATTCCGCACACTTGCCAAAAAAATCTGCCCGCATCGCCAGCACCAAGCAGAGTTTATTGTCCTCCCGTTCCACAGCACCCAGCAGGCAATCAAAAAACTGCTGCCGTTCGGTACTGTCCTGACACAGGGTAAACGCTTCCTCAAACTGATCGACGACTAACACTACTCTCACAGGCGAGACATCTGTGCCACCAGAAGCAGCAGCCGTAATCAGATGCCCTAACCCCACAGCACCTGTCCCAATCAACTTTTGAGCCTTCGCGAGTTGAGTGGCACGATCAATAGCTGATAACCCTGATTCGACAAAGACCTCGGCTAAACGTTGAAGTGGATGCTCACCCGGTCTAAAAATATAGATAGGCCACTCATCACTGCCCGATAAACGTTGCCCCAGTTTTAGCTGATAGAGTAACCCCGCTCTGACAACACTCGACTTCCCACTTCCAGAGGCACCCAACACAGCCAGGAAATTCCCAGAGCGCACTTTTTCCAGCAGTTGGTCAGTCAGTGCCGTTCGCCCGTAGAAATATTTGGGGTCTTCATCATTACAATCAAAGTAAGCTAAACCCTTGTAAGGACAAACGCCTCCCACTACCGAACTGACAAACTCTACCCCGTTGCCCGTGAGGATAATCTGCCCCCCAGAATTAGCATACAAGGGACGTTGGGTTGCAGATTTCAGGGCTTGATTGAGAAAATCAATCAGAGTATAGTTCGTGACTAATCCATCAGGTTGCCGCTTGGGGTCTAGCCCTTGTAACAGGGCTTCTGTCATCACGCTGTAACTGCCGCTAATCGCTTCATACGCCACCTCAAACTCTCGTGAAGCCGCAATAAAACAGCGATCGCGCCCTTTCCCCCGATCCCCCGGATCGGCTTCTGCAAAATTCAGCAATTCCCCGCTATAGCAGCAATCGAGCCAAATAATCTGCTGTCGAATTGGACTATCTTGAAGTAACCGACGTAACCATTGCAACGATAGTCCATATAACCCCAATTCCGGATTAACATCACTGGCGGCTAAAAACCCTTCCTGAATCCCTCGCTCTTTCCGCAGTCCATGCCCCGAAAAAAACAATAGCGCCGTTTCTGGGATATTGTCTCCCGTTGGCTTAAACAGTTGTACTAGTGCCTCTTCTAGCTGTGTCAGCGTTACCTTGGTTTTTTGCCCAACGCGGATAGTACCCTCTTTTTTAACTGCCGGAAGCCGCCGTACCTTGAAGTCACCGTGTTCAGTCAGAAGTTGTGCGATCGCTTCTGCATCCTCCGAAGGTGATGTTAGACCGTTTAAGCGATCGTAAGTATTAATCCCAACGACTAAAGCATCCCGACTCATAGCTGCAAACCCCTGTAAAAACCGTTTGTAACAGGTTGACTTTCCAGGTACTACAAAATCTCTGATAATCTTACCGGACTCAACAATTAGAAGTTGAGTTCACTACCAATTTTTTTTATCTAGGACTTTCTCCCATGCCTCAACTCATCCCTGTCCGGTTAGATGATGAAACGGTTATCTATATCGAGGCGACAGACGATGTAGACATCCCTGCTGTCAGTGAAGAAGAATCCCTAGAGAGTGATGAAGAGAGCGTAGTTGACAAATCAGGTCGCATTGTCAAGGCTCAAAAGCAAATGACACAAAGCTTTCATGCCATTCAAGGGACGATTCGAGCTTACACGACCCATACGTTAAACGCCTTTAAGACGATTACAAGTGCGAACATCAACAAAGTTACTTTAGAATTCGGTATCGAACTGGGTGGCGAAGCTAGCGTTCCTTACGTAACCAAAGGTACAGCTAAAAGTAACCTAAAAATAACAGTAGAGTGTTCGTTCCCGAAAGAAACTGAACAGCAATCTCAACCCAATCAAGGAGTTCCAAATTAAGCACTTATATAACACAAATTGGCTAACCTGACTGAATAGTGTGGCAGTTATTCAACTGTCCACCCAATATTTTCATGCAACCAACCGCCAACTGCATAAGTGAAGGAACTCCGAAGGAAAGCCACATCGGTAAAACAATGACAACGCAGAAACTGTGCCATTGAATCCCCTGCCAGGGTAGACTTCAGCGTAGGTTTGAGTAGTGAAAGCACGAAGCCCTCAGAATGGAATTCTGGGGCTATACAAACTAAGTCCGCCTGCGCGGACTAACGGAAAATTAAGGGTTTTCTAACCTGCATAGGCAGGTTTTGTTTGTGTAGCGGCGGTTTCAACCGCCAAGTTTTAGCTATCAAACCCAGCTTTTCACAGGGTTTTCCCCAATAAATCCCTGCAAGTCCCACTCAGGCAGGATTCACTATGAGTACCCAATTACACGACGTACAGAGGGAGCAGAAGCTCCTACCACCCCTTACACCTGCAACCATCCAGAGGGTACACGAAGGGGTAGCAGCAGCTCGCGATCGCAGGATTCGCCAGTGTATCCAAAATGCCTTTGACAACATCGAAACCATAGCAGAGGGAGGTTGCGATCGCAGGGCGAGTGGGTGGCTGCGTCGTTGGGTTATGCGATCGCTCATTCACACTTTTTTCCGGGTAAGGGTCGAGCACCCCGAACGGATTCCCAAACAACCCGCCATCCTAGCGGCTAACCATCTCAGCCATATTGACCCATTCCTCATCCTGTCTGAAGTCCCAGCGCATCCCTACTATTACATCCCAGGCGATGCTCGCACTCTATATAACCGATGGTGGAAGCGCCAGGTTTTAGGGTGGGCTGGAGGTGTCATTCCCTTGGAACGCCGATGGAAAGAAGAGATTGCTGTGATTGAAGCCGCTCAGGCTGGACGCAACGATCTGGCTGAATTGGCGGCAGCCATTGAACAGCATGTGCCAACAGGTGCCGATTTACACACTCTGCGCTGGATAGACCGTGCAGTTCAGGCTATTTTAGCCCGTGGGGATGGGATGATGATTTTTCCAGAAGGAAAACTGGGAAGTGTTGAGGGAGAGTTGCTATTGCCACTGGCTCGTGGGGTTGCTATCTATGCCCTACGTGCTGGTGTGCCCATTGTGCCAGTCGCGCTGATTGGAACGCAAGACCTCTATCTTGGCAAAGAATTAACGATTCGGTTGGGTGAACCGTTGCACTTTTCTCAATGCGATCGACCGAAGCCGCAGGAAGTAAAAATAGCGTTGGAGGCTTTGCAAGATGCGTTGATGGAGCTTTTGCCTAAAGATTATCAGGAATCGAACGGGTTAAAGCTGTTGCGTTATTTCCTCAATCACTTCTTTTGGTAAGACTCTGAGTGGGAAAATTATGTTTTTTTAACGCAGAGGTTGCTGAGGAAGGCGCAGAGGAACGCAGAGTAATTGAAGCTAATTTTCAGTGAATTTCTAGAGAATCGCCGCCACCCCCACCGAGAATGAAAAATTTTCTTCCTCCTTCTGCCTTTTGCCTTCTGCCCTCTGCCTTATTTTCATAGGAGACCTAATGAATAAAGTTGATTTAGCTTTTACACCAGCCCTTGAACAAGCGCAGCTTATCCGCCAAGGTGAAGTATCGCCGTTGGAGTTAGTTGAAGTTTACTTGGAGCGGATTCAGCGGTTAGATTCCCAACTGGGAAGTTACGTTACGGTGGTAGCAGAGATGGCTCTGGCAGAGGCGAAGGCTAAGACGGAGCAGTTAGCACAAACTAAGGATATTGCAGAACTACCACCATTTTTTGGTGTACCGATTGCCATCAAAGACCTTAACCCGGTTGAAGGGATTCGCTGCACCTACGGGACACCCTTGCTGATGGATAAAATTGCCGCCTACACTGATGGTGTGGTCACGCGAATTAAGCACGCTGGCTTCACGATTCTCGGCAAAACCGCAACTTCGGAACTCGGTTCCTTGCCTTATATTGAGCAACCTGGATTTCCACCCACTCGCAATCCCTGGAATCTGGACTATACGGCAGGAGGGTCGAGTGGTGGTGCTGCCGCTGCGGTAGCCGCAGGTTTAACGGCCATTGCCCAAGGTTCTGATGCTGGAGGTTCGATTCGGGGACCAGCATTCTGTTGTGGATTAGTGGGGATTAAGCCCGCACGAGGTCGAGTGTCCTATGCCCCACTAGGCGATCATCTCAGTGGCATTGCGACGAATGGCCCGATCGCTCGGACGGTTGCCGATGCGGCGGCTCTACTGGATGTGATGTCAGGTTATGTCACAGGTGATCCTTACTGGTTACCGAATCCAGAAACCTCGTTTTTAGAGGCTACTCGTCAAGCCCCTGCTCCGTTACGAATTGCTTATTCTCCTTCAGTACAACCCATCGGTGACGCAACAGACATTTGTCAACAAAGCATTCAACAAACGGTGCAATTACTGCAAGGAATGGGGCATATTGTTGAGCAAAGCTGTCCTGATTTCACGGGTTTGATTGAACCGTTTAAGAAAGTTTGGTCGGCAAGCGTGACGGTAGCGGGGATTCCAAAAGAAGTACTCAGTCCGATGAATCGCTGGATTGCTGAGCAGTCGGGTTCTGCTGGGGAGTACTTACAGGCGGTTCACCAGATGCAACTCGTGGCACGGCAGATTGTGGCATTTTTTGAGGTTTTTGATGTCTTGGTGTTGCCCGTTTATCTACACCCGCAAATTCGGGTGGGCGAGTGGGCGGATTTGAGTCCGGCAGAGACGTTGGAGAAAATTATTGCTTGGATTGCACCCTGTCCGCCATTTAATGCCAGTGGATTACCTGCGATCGCAATTCCCACGGGTTTTCAGAACTCCACCGGTTTACCGATTGGCGTTCAGTTAGTCGGACGCCCTGCCGATGAAGCAACGCTGATTTCCCTAGCCGCCCAGATAGAAGCGGCTAAGCCTTGGATTGGACACCGTCCGGGTTTATTCAGCGCTGAGTAATTCAATCTATTCAACAACAGTAAAAGGGGAGATGCCGGGATTGAGCTAATTTGTTTGATCCCCCCAACCCCCCTTAAAAAAGGGGGGCTAAGAAGAAATTACACATGACTTAAGTACTAATAGGCTTCTTTCCGATACTCCTAGACTTTCTTCAACCAGCTAAACATAGCGCGTAAATCTTTACCCACTTCCTCAATCGGATGTTCAGCTTCTTGACGCCGCATGGAGGTAAATCCAGGTTTGCCGGACTGATTTTCTAACACGAATTCACGGGCAAATTGACCCGATTGAATCTCACTGAGAATTTTACGCATCTCAGCCTTGGTTTGCTCATTTACAATCCGAGGGCCACGAGTATAATCCCCATACTCAGCGGTATTGGAGATGCTATCGCGCATTTTTGCCAGTCCACCTTCGACCACCAAGTCAACAATCAGCTTGACTTCATGCAGACACTCAAAATACGCTAACTCTGGCTGATAGCCGGCAGCGACTAAGGTTTCAAAACCGGCTTTAATTAAGGCACTTAAACCGCCACACAAAACGGCTTGTTCTCCGAATAAATCGGTTTCGGTTTCTTCGCGGAAGCTGGTTTCTAAGATACCGGCACGGGTACCACCAATCCCTTTCGCGTAGGCCATGGCGCGATCGCGGGCTTGACCCGTAGCATCTTGATACACGGCAAACAGACAGGGAACACCTTCTCCCTGTTCATAGGTGCGCCGTACTAAATGCCCTGGCCCTTTTGGCGCAACCATCACCACATCCACATTGGCTGGGGGAACAACTTGGCCAAAGTGAATGTTAAAGCCGTGAGCAAAAGCGAGGACTTTCCCTTCGGTTAAATTAGGTGCAATTTCGTTCGCGTAAACCGTTCTTTGTACTTCATCGGGCAGCAAAATCATAATCAGATCAGCGGCTTTGGCGGCATCAGAAACTGAATGCACTTTCAACCCAGCTTCTTCAGCTTTCGCGACCGATTTACTGCCCGGATACAGCCCCACAATCACATTTATGCCACTATCTTTAAGATTGAGGGCGTGAGCGTGACCTTGAGAACCATAGCCGATGATGGCGACGGTTTTACCGGCGAGTAGGTCTAAGTTGGCATCAGCGTCGTAGTACATCCGGGCCATAGAGGCATCTCCTTGAGCAAGCGTTGTGAGTTTGCGGACTCTTGATTCTACCGCGATGTGTATGCAGTTACGATCCAATCTCGCCTTGATTTTGGGTAGCGGATGCCCATGCTGGAATCCCTAGAGGATAAGCCTTTATCTCTGCTTGATTCGTTCGCCCTCCTCGTTAGGGAATCAGTTCCGTATCGGTGACGTTGAGGGTGGTAACTGACTCTTAAGTGGAATGCCACTGACTTAAGACGAATGGCACTGACTTAACGAACCAATCCGCCCCCCAACCCCCAATTCTGGGGGAGTCAGAATTCAAAGTCCCCCAAAATTGGGGGATTTAGGGGGCAAATTCTGTAGGAGATCGCTTAAGTCAGTGACATTCGTCTTAAGTCGAATGGCACTGACTTAAGAACTCTCCTTTGGAATATGTCCCCTGAGAATCGCTATATATCTAGAAGCTATAAAAGGCGATGTTTCAGCCAAAACGATAACAGGGGCATTGCGACTCGATACCCTACTTTTGCTCCATAAATTAATCCTTTCTGTTCCAATCCTGTAAGCGCCCCCTGAAACCCGCCGCCTCTTGAAAACTGGTGTTTCTGAAGATAAGGGCGTGAATGGGGGCTATCTGTCGGATCGATCGCTAAACTTTCCAGAACCCGTGCCTGAATGGGAGGCAGGAGGAGTAGAAGAGATTCAAAGGTAACAGACAAATCCTCAACCAATCTTAATGTACTGCGATGGACGTGATGGAGTTGGATGAGTTTTGCAGAAGATGGCAACGAAAACCGGGTTTCTTCATCCTGATAAAAGCAACGATGGTCACTCCAAATTCGCCGCGCTAAGGCGATCGCATCTCCAACATGCCCCTGCGTGTAATCCAGAAATAATTCCAGGGCATCCCCTTCAAACTTCAAGCCTTCTGCTGCCATTGCTTCAACGACCCACGTTTCAAGTTCCTGATGTGGCAGGGGAAGCAGGGACACGAGTTGAACCTCGCTCCCTTCCACCCAGTCTTCTGGTGTTGTTGCCAGGACAACATAGCTGACCCGATTTTGCCGTTGAATTTCCTGTCGCAAATAGGATTCCCATCGACCTGTTCGGTCCCAAGAACGAATATGGGGGAAATTCTGGAAGACAAACACCACTCGACCGCTTAACTGTTCGGCTATGACTTGGGGAAGGTTCAATAAGGCTTCCAGGATCAGCCATTCATCGCTAGGAGAAACCTGCCAAACCAAACAGGCTTGATGGGCTGTTGGTTGTTCTAATTGCAGAGGATAGGCAGAAGTCCACTGCTCGATCAACGTTCGTTCTTCTGGTGTGGCAAAGATATGAAGTATCCCTTCTGCCAACAACTCTAAAAAGCGAGAAGAGGTGGTGGCTCGTAGGCAATCGATCTCCAA
>DATNQL010000621.1:0-3600 GCA_036704025.1 Stenomitos sp. | reverse complement strand
TTGAAAAAGGGCGTTACTTGGCACTGACTCGGCATCCCCTTCTAGTGAAGGTTCGGCTGGAGTCGTTGTAGCTTCTGCCTCCTGAGTAATATCTGGCAGAGGTGCTTTATTACGTTTGATCGGTGGCGGTAATTTCGTTGGCTTTGATTGGGCTCCAGATGGCTCAACTGGTGTAAGTGGCTCAACTGATGCGGGTGGTTCAACTGGTATGAGTGGCTCAACTGACGTGGGTGGTTCCACTGATGCGGGTGGCTCCACATCCTGTTGCAAAGACTCTGGTGCTGGCGGCGTTTCAATAGACTTCTGTGACTTGAGTGCGATGATAGTGGGCTTAGTAGGTACAGATGCGATCTCGTTTGGTTTCGGCTTGGGTGATTTTCTGGCTGCCATTGTGGTTTTTTAATAGTTGAATGTCAGATAACGAATTTTCATAACCTCAAGCGCAAAAGCTACGAAGCAGGCGCGGGTAAGAAATTAAGCCATTGAGAATTGCTTTCTTAACAGATTAAACGTCCAAATTTTGACTTGAGGATGAACCAACAAATTAATGCTAGCCGGAAAAAGCGGCGATCTGGTGAGCCAGCGGTAGACAGAGCCAAAGCAACGATCTGACGGTGGGTGTGGTATTAGTAAAGGAAAATTTGTCCAGGACAGTAGAAGATGCCGGAAAAATATTTACCAGGGCAGGCATCAGGAAAGGGGGAGAGGTAGCTTGGGCTATAGATAAAATTTTCTCTCTTTACAGAGGAGCAACAGCCATCGACCCGGAGGCAAGAAACAAGCTTTCTCCTCGGAGTTCGACCCCGACCCCGATTGATTTTCTGGTTGTACGAGTTTACCGTCTAAAATGTCTAAACAGCGAGTATAAGTATTCATACTCAATGTATAAACATCGACTTAGCTTGCTACAGCCAACGAACTGCTATTTTCCCAGCAATAAATTACAAACTACTACGAGCGCAATGAGGGCATTTTTACCCCACTTTTACCGTCAAAAGTGGGGATCTTTGGTGAACCAAAACAGCAGTAACAGAAAAAAGTATCCCCATTTTTACCGTCAAAAGTGGCTGAAATTAGGATTTTATCCCCAAACTGACCCCAAAAATGTATGAGTAATTGTACCTAAAAAATCTGCCTGTGAGCGGCTAAAGCGAGAACTGTTTGACAAGCCGATTAATTTTCATGTTACGTTGCCACCATCAATAAGTATTTTATGGGTTTGGGTAGCACGCTGTTACTAAGCAAAACCTAAACAGATTCTCACAGTCGATGAACGTTTAGACAAAGTTTTCTTGTACCTCTTTGAGCGTAATCAACAGGAGTAGAGGGTCAACTGGAGAAGGTGTGAAACCACATTTTTCTACGTAGAATTTTTGGGCATCCTCATCAAGTGCATGAATAAGAATAGCTCTGATGCCAACAATTTCAGATACTTGTAAAATACGCTGTGCTGCATCTTTGACTAGGCTTTTACCAAGTCCTTTCCCAGCATGGTTAACATCAACTGCAAGTTTGCCTAAGATCATAACCGGAATGGGATCTGGCGTATTCCTCTTGATTTTGTTAGGAACTTGAGAGTGGATAACACTGCCACTAGCTATGCTGTAGTATGCCACCACCTTCCCTTCACAACAGACAACATAAGTCCGAGATACTCTTTGTTTCTCATTTTTAAGAGCTTGTTTCTTCAACCAGTTATTCAGAACAGGTTTACCACAATCGAATTCGGTTAAATCGTGCGTCGGTTGAATATGCTCTGGGGGGCTGTATTTCATTGAGACAACAATTACTCCCAAGGGGCTTTTGTTTGAAGTAATTGACGTAATTTCTCATTTTGGGAGGGTGGGGCATCGAGAGCTTGGTTAAAAGCCTCCCACTGTTCATCATTAAGCAAAAACAAAGTTCTTTCTAATAAAGTCTGTTCTGCGGCTTGGTATGCAGCGTCCAGTATAAAAGCAGTCCGGCTCTTACCAGAGAGATTAGCGGCTGTATCTATGAGGTCAAGTTGGTTTGGCTCAAGCCTCATATTTACGACTTCGGAGCGTTTAACCTTGGTTTTCTTATCTAAAATTGCCATCACAATTTACTCACCAATCTGGTTTTATGTACTTACATAGTATATACAAAATTAGTTCCGGGTCAACAGATAAAAACCGAATTATTCTGTGGGGGTAGCCCAAGTGTCGAGTACCAGGAAAAATGGGTTATGACGCAGATTTGGTGAAAGGGGGAAAAAGGCTGGGCAGCAGGCGTGAGAGATTGAGCCAATCATGTCTAGATAGATATCTAGACGGCGTAATCAGGTTTGTGGGGTGTTCTGGTGTCATAGTGAAGTATGCCAAGCGCAAGCGCGACGACAAGTCGTTCGCCATTTCTCTCCCCGACCAACAGAGTACTCTATGTGAAGAGAGTACTTGGTTGATGGCCACAGAGAGCGGCCGTTGTACAGACCAGCACAGCGAGCAAAAAGGTTGTAGGGATGGCGCTGACGCGCCGCCGTCGGGCGTGGTGCGGCCTCCTGGGGTGAAAATAACGCACTGCATCTGTATCTGTTGACAACCAAATTAACTTGGCATCTTCTTTCAACTCATACGCCATTTGTCGTGTAACACAATAGATAGGTTTGTGGGGTGTTCTGGTGTCGTAAGGAAGAAAAGTGCGATCGCTCTTGACCAGAAACTTCCCTCAATTCCACTTTGTCCAGTACAGTCCACGTCCACGACAAATGCCACTGCAATCGGCTCGGCTATCCCTGTGACAGGTACACTTAACCAAGTAGGACGCTGCCATGTTTCGAGCGGGTGCGATCACCAGCGGGTATTTGACCTCGATCGCACGCTAAGTGAGAGCGCACTCACAAGCTGTGAGTGAGGTAGAGAGAGGATGTCCGCCATGTAGTCTGGCCTTTGTTCCATCTGACGCTCAGTAGACCGTTCTCAAACTGGTGGCTAATGGTGTGAAAAAAGAAAATCGAGCCATGACTGACGCCCCATTGCGACTGTGGCGATCGCCCTCTGTCTTGAGGGTAAGAGGATATTCTCTCGAAAAAGTATATTTGCCCTCTGCGGAGTGCGATCAGCTTCGCTGCTGCCGAAGGCAATCGCACTCCGTAGCCGTCAAATTGAAAATATCCCTATACAAGAGGATAGAGGCAATCAATATCTTTATACAAGAGGGTATGTGGGGAATAACAGATTAGCTGAGCCGTTAACAAATTAAGTGAGCGAGAGTAAAAAGGCTAGAAAGCAAGTTTAGAAAGGGAATAAGCCAATCAGAGCCGCTTATAGCCAAATTAACCAATTAAATGCCCAAATTTTTATAGCCCCGATCGCTTTTCAGCTACTCCGATCGACCTTCGGCTAGTGCGATCGAGCGAAGGCAGATGCGATCAGCTTCGCTGCTGCCGAAGGCAATCGCACTCCGTAGTCCCTAAATTGAGAACATCCCTATACAAGAGGATAGAGGCAACTAATAAACTATCCCTATACAAAAGGGTATAAGATAAAACCTGTAGAGTGGCAGTGGTGCGATGTTTCCGCCCTGCTACCGCGATCGACCTTCGGCTACCGCCATCGCCCTCCTCTCCTAAATTGCCAATAT
>DATNQL010000620.1:0-15893 GCA_036704025.1 Stenomitos sp. | reverse complement strand
TTGGTCGTCGAATTAAGTCTCGAGGAAAGGAAGTGGTTTCGCGTGTCCTCCGTCTTCCGTCATCAACTTCTCAAGAGAAGAAATGACTGCTAAGCAAACACTATTAAAACAGTTACCAAGTGATCTCGCTCTAGACCGTCTGCCCCAGCATGTAGCGGTGATTATGGATGGAAATGGTCGCTGGGCAAAACGCAGAGGATTACCCCGAATTATGGGTCATCGGCAAGGGGTAGATGCCCTGAAGGATTTGCTGCGATGCTGCAAGGATTGGGGCATCAAAGCCCTCACCGCTTACGCGTTTTCCACAGAGAACTGGGGACGTCCGCTGGAGGAAGTGGATTTTTTGATGACGTTGTTTGAGCGGGTGTTGATGCGAGAACTCAAAGAGATGATGCAGGAGAATGTGCGGATTCAGTTTGTGGGCAATTTATCTGTCCTGCCGCGATCGCTCCAGGCTCAAATCGAGCGCTCCATGAGCGAAACTCAGAACAATTGTGACATTGTATTTACTGTTGCTACAAATTATGGAGGACGAGAGGAAATTTTGCAAGCCTGCCGAGCGCTTGCCACCAAGGTGCAACAAGGTCAAATCCAACCGGAGGAGATTGATGAGGCGCTGTTTTCACGCCACCTTTACACGGCGGATTTGTGTGACCCAGATTTGCTCATCCGTACTAGTGGAGAGATGCGCTTAAGCAATTTCCTACTCTGGCAAATGGCTTATGCCGAAATTTATATCACAGAAGCCTTGTGGCCTGATTTTGATCGGACGGAGTTTCATCAGGCATTGTCGGCTTATCAAAAGCGCGATCGCCGATTTGGGAAGGTGTAATATCATGTCCGGTTAAACACCCATCGTTAGGATTGACGCGGGGACACGGGGACACGGGGACGCGGAGAGTTTTTATTATGGGTAATTAGACGGACATAATATAACGAGTGTAGATTTTAGATTTTGGATGTTGAGTTTCAAAAGCCACTGATGGAGTCTAGCAACCTGTTAGTGTGCCTGATGAATTTCCATCCAAATCTAAAATCCACTTAGGGACCACAGAAGATAGCGGCTTCTATATCTTTACGACTCAGGGAGTACTTAAAGGAGCGTTGAATATCGCGCCCCCCTTCACCCGCGTTTAAATAGCGCACGGTTAATTCTTCAATCTCCAAGCACAGTTGGGCTTTCCAACTAGCTCGCTCAATATGCCAGCAGTGTAAGTCATTGCGGTCTTGTTCGCATCCCTGGGCTTTTAGCCACCGCTCGATTTCAGGCAGAGGATGATTGTATAAAGGGGTATCAGCTAACGGAAGAGCCATATTAAAGAATGAATGGTTTTGAGTAATGTTGGGGTGGTGCCCCTCATTTTGAAAGATGGTGTGAATTGACGGAGGATTAAAACGGCTCAGCAGACGGGGATTTAGGAACGGTTGGAGTCTGAGTCTTAACCAACGCTTGTTCTAAGGGGGGTTCAGATTGAATGTGGCTCGGCGTTAGGACTCGCTGAGGACTCGGTTGTTGTTGGATCGGTGAGTGCTTGCTGTTCAACCCAGAAACTGGGTGGAAAGCCGAATCTCCTCGGGTTAAGCCAATGGCGATCGCCAGCAGAATGCAACCCACAAAAGTTAATCCCAGAATGAACAGAGCAAAAATTTCACCCGCCGAAAGAGGGCGATCCGTTGGGTCGAGATAGGCTGAAGATGAGTAGGTGGGTCGCTTTTGAGAAACGGGTATGTTTAAGTTTGCAGGTGCCTGAATGACATGGAGGCGTGAGTAGTTAATGGTTTGATCATAGGCTACTCGCCGCTCTGGATTGCTGAGCGTGGCATAAGCTTCATTCAGTTGTTGAAATTTTTGAGTAGCCGTGTCTGTGGGTAAGGTTGTGGTATCTGGGTGATAGCGCTTGCTGAGTTCCCGATAGGCACGCCGGATTTCTATGGGTGATGCACTAGGGTGTAACCCCATTAGGAGATAATAATTTGGATGTTGTGTTACACCATTCCTGAGTTTTTGTCTGACCCGATCTTGCGCCACGGCAGTTTTACCCGGCAGAGATTACAACATGTTTCTCATTATTTTAAGCCAAGCGCATGAAGCAGGGCTATGTTTGATTGAATACCACGGCTACACCATCGCTTGGGTTGGTCACTCTCACCCGACTTCGTGATGATCTGGGATTGGGAGCAACACCCTTGACTCTCAAGGTAATCGGCTGACGGAGTCCTTCATTCTTTTCCCAATCCATTCTTAAGCTCTTGTTCCAGTTCTTGGAACTGGTGAGTGAGTGCCTCAAGTTGTTTCTCAAGCTGTTGCAGCCTCAGCAAGGGATTGGTAGACGAGTTTGTCACATCTGTATGGGGAGAAGAACGATGGGTTAGAGTACTCTGGCGTTTCGCCTTTAGTTCTAGTTCTAGACCAGAATCTGTATATACTACCCGTTCCACTTCAGCTAACGTTGTGTAGCCCTCTCGTACTAGCTCTAGGCTATAGGATAGTAATGTCTTCATCCCCTCATGAACCGCAGCTTCTTTAATCTGAGAGGCTGAGGCTCCTTCATTGATTAAGGTTTGGAGTTGTTCGCTGACACCCATCACTTCATATACGCCTATTCGTCCCTTGTAGCCAATGCCATTACACCTTTGGCAGAGTATCCCTGTCGTTCTAGCTACCTGAATTTCTTCAGGTAGCAGTGCATTGGCTTTATATAGGGTTACTTCCCCTTCACCGGACGTAAACCAACCAAATCTGGCAAGTTCAGTAACTCTAGGATGATAAGGGATACGGCAATTGGCACAAATGCGCCTGACCAAACGCTGAGAGATGACTCCAATCAGCGCATTAGCAAACCTATAAAGTTCAACACCCATTCTGGAAAGATGAGCGATCGCACCAGCCGTATCATTCGTATGTAGGACTGTTAATACTAAATATCCTCTCAGGGAAGCTTCAATTGCTGTTTTGGCTGTTTCTTGATCCCGCGTCTCACCAATCACAATAATGTCCGAGTCTTGTTGCAGGAGTGCCTGGAGAATCGAGGCAAAATCCATTCCTTTTTCTCGTAGTACCTGTACCTGAGTAATTCCTGATAAGGTATATTCAATTGGGTCTTCAATTGTAGAGATCTTGACTTGAAGGTTATTCCGTTCTCTTAGAATTGAGTATAAGGTTGTCGATTTCCCACAGCCACTTGGTCCTGCTACCAAGATAAGTCCAAAGGGACGATTGACCATTTCCCTAACTATGTGGAGTGTCTCTTGGTTCGTAATCAACCTATCCAAACTTATCTGGGTTTCCTCGTCAAATAAGATTCGCAGCACAATGGTCTCACCAAAGCGGCTGGGCAAAGTACTAACTCGAAAATCTACTTTATGACCCTGGTACATCCGCCGAATTTTTCCGTCTTGGGGTAGTCGTCGTTCTGTAATGTCCAACTCCGCCATAATTTTAAAGCGAGCCGAAACAGCGAGAGCCATTCTCTTCGGTAAGAGATCGAACGCTTGATACAATACTCCATCTTTGCGGAATCGGACGCGTAAATCGTTTTCTTGCGGTTCGATATGGATATCAGAAACTCCTTCTTGCAACGCTTTAGCTAGGATTTTATTGACCAAATTGATCACGGGAGCATCTTCTGCTCCCTTTAAATTGATCTCTTCGGTTTCATGGGGCACATTAGGCAAGGTGTCGATACTGGATATATTCTCTAAGTCTTGTTTTACGTCAACAGCTTTTTCTTTTTCTAGCTGTTTTTGACGTGCCCATTTTCTATCTAAATACTTGGAAATTATCTGCTGATAATCTTCTTGAGTAATGATCATCCGTTGCAAGGTAATTCCCTGAGGTCGCAAGATACGGTTAAGATCATCTTCGGCATCTAGATTATTGGGGTCTACCATTGCCACCAAAAGCTTTGGATGCTTACTTTTACTCTTCGATATCGGCACAAGACGATAACGACGACAGAGGTCAATGGTCAATAGTGTTTCGATGAGTTCATCTAATTCATGGTTGGAAATCTGATTCGTTTCTAAATCAAAAGATTCGACTCCGTAAAGAACTCCGTATTCAAACAACCACTGTTGTTTAGACTGACGCAGCAAATCGGGTGGAAACTGACGCCCCGTTATTGATTCAAGCATCTGTGTTAGTGGTCTTCCTGACCTTGGGGTTGCTGCCAATGCTTGCTGCATCTGATCGTGAGTAACGTAACCCGCCTGAATTAATTGTTCTGCAAAGGACGAAGAAGAATAAGACCCGTTATGCCATAGATGGTGTCGTAAATGATCCGGTACCGATTGGCCAGTGACAGATTCAAGAATTTCTAGTAAGGATAAACCCCCTTGTGCAAGCGAGCCATAAAACTGATCCAACACTCCTTGCATTTGTTTGACAGTGATATATCCTGACTCAATCAAGATTTTCGCAATAGGAGAAAAATAACTCGGTACAGACATGGCAGCAGATTAATTTTGTAGATATTTAATCTCTATCGTCTTCCCCGAATGCTCAATATAAATACCAGGGATTTCTATTAAGTATGGCAACGCCTAATCGATAATTGTAATGTTAACAACAATTATTAACGAACAAAAATCTATAATTTAAAGTCAATCAGCTACCACTGATAGCTTAATCCCGATGAATTACCTTCTCCAAGCGTTGCGAAGTTAAAATTCCTTGATATCGAGCAACAACGCCACAAATTGCGGAAAAAAGTATCCAACCGAACGTATTGGCTCTCATATCAAACAGGGTGACATCGACCAAGTTAAAGAGAGTGCAGCCCCCGAAAGCCATCAGATAAGTGAAAAACATTAATCTGTCTGGATACCCGAACGGTCTATTTTCCACTGGTTCGATATCTGACCACACTCTTAAAATTAAGACAGCTTGAGCCAAAACCCAGCTAATTAAGCCACAAAATAGCAGCGTCGCCGGAATACCTGTTTCAGCCATCAACATGAGTAGCAAATTGTGGGGATGACCTAACCAAAGATGCATTTTCGCTTGGTAAAGTGGGGTAAAATTCCTGAGTCCCCAACCTATCCAAGGACGTTCCTGAGTCATCGTCCAGGCAAACTGCCACTGGGTTTTCCGCATCAGAGCCAGTGGACGGTCGGGATACAATTGGTCAGTCAGTCGTGCCCACAAAAACGGTGGGACAATCGTGCTCCGCAGCCATTGACGACCCAACTCAGGACCAAATGACGCCCAAAGAACGGTACTCGCTGCTGCCGTGACGGCTAGGACAATCCAGCGCCAACCCAAATAGAGGGCAAAGCTAAGGCAAGCTAAAACCACAATTCCCCAGGCATTGCGAGAATTCGTCAACATCAGCGCGATCGCATTCCCTAGAACCGCTACACTCCAAACCCCTAGTTGCCCAATGGGGTAACGATTCCTGCTGTTTCGCCAAGCTTGAAACGTCTCAATCCACAGCCCTAAACCCAAAATAAACACGATCTGGAGATAAGCGGCGAGAATATTGGCGTACATGAACACCGAAGACATTCGTCCGGGAGGATTGCCCTTCGGTTCCAGTATCCAACCGAACACAATTTGCCAGGGCACATTACCTGCCCATCCCCCAAATAATTGCCCAAATCCAATGATCACAACGGGCAATGAACCGATCACCAAAAGCTTCGCGAGCTGTCGCAATTGAGAGGGAGACTGAATTAAGCGACTGTAAGCGGCAAAAACGAGGAAATACGGTACTAAATTAGCTAAACCTAGAAACGCTTCTGGACGGTTACGAGCAAAGCAACAGGTAATTACTAGCCATCCGCTCAGAATAGCCAGTCCCCAATTCAAAGGGCGTTGAATAATAGTACGGTACTCTTGCTGCCAGACTCCTGCCACAGCCAACACGAGTCCCACCGTCCCCAGCGTTGGCATCCAGGGGAACAAAAATAGCCCTCCTTGTAGAGCCATCCACGCTGCCTGCAAGCGGGGTTCAGGATGCTGGCTCAACAGCAATTTGAGGATTTGAGAAACGCGAATTGCGCTTTGCCGCAGCGCTTCGCTATCGCACACGGCTGGAATTTTGAAACGACTCCTCACTCCTAGCTCCTCGCCGCTAAATTAAACGAGTTCATCGCTGAGTGGACAGTCGTTCGTTGAATCAAACAGGTTCCCAGCATTCGGTTCGAGTGAGACGAATTTGTGCTAAAGCAAAAATGGTAGGGATAATCCGACCGTAATTGGTGGCGATCGCTCGCCAGCCCAAATCAGCAAAGAAATAACCCCATAGAACCGGCCCCAAAAAGGCAAATACACTCCGAGTCGCTCCATAACGAGCGGCATTTAACGCCATCCCCTGTCGTGCCGTTTGCAGTGCCAGATAGCTTTCCACCTGAGCGGCGGCTGCCACACCGCCACGAACAACGGCTTCTTTGGCAACTTGATACTTCGCAAAATGAAGGGCAAGCTGACGTGCCATTTGTTGTAACAAAAAAGGCTTAATAATTGAGCTAACAGCCAAAGCGCTGCCCCCTTTGACCAGTAAACTCATAGGGTTGTGCTGAAGATGTACGGGAAGAGGTTCAGAAAAGTTAGACTGAGCTAGCGATCGCTGCACTTGCACAGTCAGTGATTTCTTTTCTGAGGCAGGTAACTTTTTCCAAGCTCGACTCATTAAGTTCAGAAATATTTCTGCCTCTATATCCGTCGTTGTCAGCTTTTTAGAGTAAGGAATCTTTAGATAATGACAAACTTGTATTAGCGCTTGTCTGTAGGTAAATTCGTGGCTGCGTCCTCGGAGTACCGTTAAGCCATCTGCCGCCAAAAAGCGAAATCGATCCTCGATGGCATCTAACCAAGCTTCGCGATCGCGGCTTTGCAACTCAAGCGGATCAGGTGTCTGAACATAATCTAGGGGATTAAACTTACGACGGAACAGGATGTCCGTCAGTTGAACTAACTCTTCTTCCGTCGCTAACTCTAAGGCGCTTCTCAGTTCATCCAACGTCCTTCCCTCCAAAACCCCAGTTTCCTTGTTGTCAATTATTCTACTTGTATACCAAAGGAGAGCCTTCGTCGTGTTTGATATTGCCATTATTGGTGCAGGACTTGCGGGACTCACTTGTGCCCAACAATTACACCAAGCTGGATATCGGGTGGTTGTCGTGGAAAAGTCTCGTGGTGTCGGGGGACGTTTGGCGACGCGACGCCTTTATGATACCTGCGCCGATCATGGAGTACGTTACCTAGAACCGCAAGGAAGATTATTGACAGCGCTGATTGAACTTTTGGGACAGCGCGGTATCCTCCACACTTGGACGGATACCTTGTACCAACTCCAACCCACGACATCGGAGTCGATGGGAGAAAATTCGGCTCACCCCTCACCGCTTACCTGTTACGCCGCACCCGCCGGCATAACAGCCGTTGCCAAATTTTTAGCCACTGGTTTAGACATTGAGTTCAATCGACGAGTACAAGCGATAACACCGACAGAAGAACAGAGTTGGCTTCTCACTCTCGACTCCACAGAGGTACCTCACGAACTTACCGCTAGAGCTGTTGTTGTTGCCATCCCCGCCCCCCAAGCTTTAATGGTACTCGAACCGCTAGCCGCAAAAGGTCTGCCACCGGAATTTTTAGAGCGCCTGAGTTCTGTCCAGTTTGAGCCTTGCCTAAGTGCGATCGCAGGTTATCCACCAGCCGCCATTCCAGACTTCCCTATAGCTTGTACTGTATCCCATGATTCTGACCTCGCTTGGATTGGCTTAGAGAGTAGCAAACGCCCCAATCCTCAGATGCCGATTTTTGTTGTACAAAGTACGGCTGAGTTTGCCGAACAATACCTGGATGCCGAGGATTTACAACCAGCCGGACAGCAGCTATTATCCCGTGCCGCACAATTCCTTGCTCCCTGGCTCAATACTCCCGATTGGGTTCAAGTCCATCGTTGGCGCTACGCCTTCCCAACACACCCCTTAAATCAAGACTATCTGGATGCGACAACACCCTTACCCTTAGTCTGTTGTGGCGATTGGTGCGGGGGCAAGCGAGTAGAAAGTGCCTTACACTCTGGATTCGCCGCGGCTGTCGCCATTAATCAACAACTGCAACAGCGATCGCTCCCCAGAGAACTTTTTTGGGATAGCCTATAGAGTAATCCTCCACAATTCCTCACAACCTCTGTTGATTCCTCTGCGCCTCTGTAATCTCTGTAGTTGATTAACATCACTGAGAAAGTCTTTGGTCAATCCGTCTTTGTAGCTTTCGCAACTCTTCAGCATTAGAACCCGCAAGCACTAAAATCATCGTTTTTCCATCACGCACACAGTACATTTCAATGGATGTATCTCCGACAGCTCCAAATACATCTCTGGCGCTGCGGTTAAAGTCTTGAACTCCTTCATCTTTCATCACCCTTTCCGCATTACTGACGCATTCCTCCACCGTATTACCACTAAGTTCATATTCAGTAATGTTCATCGCAGGAGATTCAGCGATAACGGCTGAAATCGAGAGAGGAAGAGAAGCCGCACTGACAATGCCTGCAATAACTATTTTTGTGAATGCCGAGTTAGCTAATTTCATCCAATTTTTTGACCTGTTTTGAGCCCAATACTTTTCAAGGGAGAACCATGAAATCAGAAAAGAGAGTACTGAAGTGCTAGGAGAAAATTTCCCCTTCAAGTATTTTTATACTGTATACTTCATCGTTCATCTTTTAGGGCGTTTCAATCATCTGAGTGGCTAATTCTAAGGCTTGTGTTGCTGTAGAAATTCGCCCCTCGGCGTGTGCAATCCCAATAGCCGTGAGTAGTTGACCAATTTTCCGCCCTGCTGGAAGATGAAGCGATCGCATCAAATCTTTGCCCGTTACCAGTGGAGTCGGGTGAGCCACTGGATCATCAGGGATAAGATATCGGTTAATCAGAGGTGTAACCTGCTCCACAGGGATTCCAGACGCCACAGCCAGAACCGCCAAAGCGGGAAAGACGGCTCCAACATCCTGAAAGAAAAAATACTGCTCTCTGATAGACATGGGGATGGCGGCGTGAGACAAAAGCTGGGGTAAGTGTTTGACGACTGTAATCCCTGTGCGAACCTCAGCGCGACTATACTTTAAATTCAATAACTGTTCCTCAGCGGCTTCTGGCACGGATGGCAGTAAACAAGACAACTTCGCCAGACTTACCAAAGAGGCTGACTTGCCGCCCACGGAGGCTCGAAGTTCTACCCCAAGTTGAGGCCAGATTTGTTCCAAAATAATAGCTGAGTGGTCAACGGCTGCAACTTGTGCTAAGCCTTGAGCCGTGGCATCGGGAAACCACCCTGGTAGCAACTTATCCTCCCATGCAACTCTTAGGAATGCAGTCCCTTGGGGGGATTTCAGCAAATAACCTAATTCTACCTGCACTCGTTCTGCGGCTATTTTCTGAAGTAAGGGCGCTAGTTGGCGAATGGCTGACTGGGTAGCTGGTTCAATCTTAAAACCGAGCTGGGCGGCTTGCCGATAGGCTCGTAGTAACCGCAAGGGGTCATCTTGGAGGTTTTGGAGCGATACCATCCGGATGATACCCTGTTGCAAGTCCCTATAGCCTTGGAGTGGGTCGATGAGTGATTGGGTATGGGAATTGTAGGCGATCGCATTAATTGTAAAATCTCGCCGCCGCAAGTCTGTCTCCAAAGTATCGCCTTCTTGCTGAGCCAAATCAACGGTTGCCTGCTCGAACACCACTCTAGCAATCTGGCGTTCGGGATCGAGTATCACAAACCCAGCGTTGTAGTGCTGAGCCAGTTGTCGCGCTGTTTGTACGGCATCCGTGGGTAAAACAAAGTCTAAGTCTAGGTACTCACCCCGTCTTCCTAGTAAGGCATCCCGCACGGCACCACCGACTAAGCAAGCCTCTGGGGGTAGCCACTCTTGGCTAAAAGGCCAAGTTTTGGGAGAGAGGACAGAGGAAGCCAAGTCTAGGTTCTGCCAGTTCATCTCAAGTCAAGTTAATTGTAAGACTACCGAAATGTCTAATTTAGTCGATATCAGCCTCTTCAAACCTCAATCCCCTTTTGCGTGAAATACACGACTGGGAATGTTAGCCGATTGGACAATGAAAAATTAAGCTTTAGAGACAATTCTGCGATCGCTGAAAGCCCTATGGTGCCGATTCACCTTCCCCGTCGTGTCACATCCATAAAAATCAATCCAAATGCGGGTGAACAAAGGTCTTGCCTAAGCTAAAGTGGCAAAAAGGACTAGGAGTTTGTGCAATGTGTATTTGCGTCAACTGCCACTATGTAGACCGCTGCACCACCTATCATGCTGTGGAAACGCAACATGAGGTACCCCACTTGACGGAAACCCCCGATTTTGAAGCGACAGAACCTACCATTAATGTCAATATTCGTCCCCAGCAAGATTACGTGGAGATGGAATGGGATGTAGTGGGGTGCCTGAGCTTTAAGCAAGAAACCGGCAAATGGGCTAAGCTGCGTCCGGGTGAGCTGGTACCCACTTGAAAAGATTAAGGAATGTATAGGGTGGGTTACGGTGAGCCAAAGCCACTCGGTGGCAATCGCTCAGAATGATCTACACCGAATGCACCCTGCTTCATTGACACAGTTCTGGGGAGCGCGTCAAGATGAGAGAAGTGATGAACAATTGTAAAGGCTAAGCTGGATGTCTTTTGAGTTTCTGTCACTGGAGACGATCCAGGAAATTGCAAGGCACTATGGCTACTGGGCTGTTTTTTTGGGAATTGCCCTAGAAAGCTTAGGAATTCCTATACCAGGGGAAACAATTACCATCGTGGGAGGTTTCCTGGCAGGTAGTGGAGAACTCGATTATTGGTTGGTGCTGGGTACTGCCAGCATCGGTGCCGTCCTGGGTAGTAGCGCTGGTTATTGGATTGGTAAACTGGGCGGCTGGGCTTTGTTGCAACGAGCAGGTCGTTTATTTCGCATCAGTGAAGCACAACTGATGGAAGTAAAAAATGAGTTTGGGGAAAATGCGGGCAGAGCCGTATTTTTTGGTCGATTTGTAGCATTTCTACGGATTTTAGCCAGTCCCATGGCAGGAATTGTGGAAATGCCCTTCCCGCAATTCATGTTGTTCAATTTAGCGGGGGCTACTGTTTGGGCATCAGTGATGGTCACTTTATCGTTCTTTCTCGGACGAATTGTACCACTGGAACAGTTAATCTCTTGGGTTGCTAAATTTGCGATCGTTGCTCTGATCTTGGTGGTTGCTTGGTTTGTCGTGCCCGGATGGTTGGAGTCACGGAAGCTGAAACAATCATCGGTCAGTGAACAGCCTCCAGCACCAGGAGAGTAAGAGGGTGAATCTTGGGACAATCCCCCGAATTGAATTCGGGGGATTACTGCACTTTTTATCACCTACGGTTGAGGGTTGGATGGCGAAAGTTTGCTCAAATTAGAGATTGGCGGATTGAGAGTAATCCAGACTGAGAGATCTCTGGTTTTCAGGGTTCTGGAATTACTGGTGTTTTGTCTCTGAGAAAGCCCTACCAATGTACAGATTTTGCACATATTTGTTCTGTTCTTAGTTCTTCTTAACGATGTAAAAATTATTTAAGAAATCATGGTCAAGCTGCTGAATCGTCACACGAGAAAACCCTGCATCTTTTAACATTTCTAGAGCCTTTTCTTCACCCCAAACTGCACCCAGCCCCATGCCGTCTGCGGCGAGTGATACGGTCATACAATGCAGGCAAGAAATGGTGTAAAGAAAGGGTGCGACGGGATGCTCTAGATTGCCCTGAACATGGCTGGATGCACGAATATCTTGCATTAAGTAGGTGCCATCCGAACGCAACGATTGGTAGATGCCACGCAACACGGCATCGGGTTGAGCTTGGTCATGAATCGAATCAAAGGTACAGATCAAATCATATTGCTCCACTTCATCCAGTTTGGCAGCATCTTTAACCTGAAACTGGATGTTGGTGAGTCCTTGGTTGTGGGCTTCTGATTGAGCTGTGATAATTGCCTCATCAGAGAAGTCATATCCTTGGAAGCGACTGTTGGGAAACTGTTTCGCCATGGCGTTAAGGGCACGACCACTTCCACAACCGACATCCAGCACATCAATTCCTCTTGCCAAAGCTTCCGTTAAATCGGGAATTAAGGGAAGAATATGCTCTTCGAGTGCCGCAACAACTGTTTGTCCACTATCTTCGGCCATGACTTGATGAAAGCGCTTGTAAGCGGAATAGGGGACACCCCCACCTTTGTAGAAGCATTCGATCACCTGATCTTCGACCGTTCCGAGTAAGGGTAGGAATTGAGTCGTGACGGCAATGTTATTAGGACTAGCAGCCCGCGTCAGAAATGCGGCATGTTCAGGAGGGAGGGAATAGACATCCGCCGTCGGTTCATATTCGACAAAACAACCTGTCACCATCGATCCTAACCACTCCCGCACATAGCGCTCGTTCAATCCTGCGGCCTCAGCAATTTGCTGACTTGTGGAGGGTGGCAGTTGAGCCAAGGTATCGAATAAGCCGGTACGGTGTCCGATGGAGGTCATCAGGGCGATCGCTCCGCTATTGAGAATGTCTAACATCCGTTGAGCAAACATTTCGGCTTTTGTTTGATCGAGGGTCTGCATAGTCTCGTTTCCTTATTTTTACAGACGAGTTGGTAGATTAAGGGTCAAAACAAGCATGTCAATCTGCTCAGGAGCAGAACCGCCTTCAGAGCAGAGTACTCTCTTACTAAAGTTCTCGTTATTGACCTATCAGCCTTGTACGGATGATTTATGCAATCAGTCTCCTAAAATTTTTGGCAACTCGCCTGCCTTGGCTTTTAATATCATGTCCGGTTCAACACCCCTAGTTAGGAATAACGCAGGGACGCACAGAGATTTTTATTAAGGGTAATTAGGCGGACATCCTATAACTCATTCGTCAGTTGTTTAAAACGTGCTGAAAAACTGAGTCGAACTCCACTACAGCAAGTCTTCATCTTGATTAGCTGATTCCAGGTAATAGCGGAGCAAATAGTCGAACCTGGGGCTGATCGTTTGATGGCTTCTTATGTTTACCAATGTGAAGGAATCGACCAGGAAATTCGGAATATTACAGTTCAAAATAAGCTTCTGTGGCGTCAGCGATTAGGAGATAAGTTATGAGGAGGTGCTCGCTAAATACCCGCTGCGCTTCCCAGTAATGGGTAATGGGTAATGGGTAATAGGTCAAAAATGTTCCTATTACCTATGACTTATACTAATCCTGCAATCAGGGTTCAAGTAGATGTGATAACAGAATTGAAATTCTAGGCGCGTCTTCCCTGAGAAGGCTTGCTCACGAAGCGTAACCAAGTCGCGAGTAAACCGACTGAAAAGGTACAAGCAAAGGCAAAGGTCACAAAGGTTTCAAGTGCTGACATAAGGATCTCTCGATTCTTTAGAGGAACAAGTGTGTTATCGACTTAATTCTTATATCAGCCGTTCTGAATACCGATCAGGATGGTTCAGTTGATCAGAATTCTTTAAATTAATTAAAGTTGTACTCAAAACTTTAAACTCTAATTGAATCAATATTCAAAAAAAATTAGGGGGATAGGGTACTAGTCTTTTGAGACTGGGGTACTAGTATTTAGAGGGCAGGGGGTCTGGCGCTGGTTGTACTCATCATCAAACTGAATAGTGGTGGTAGATGAGGACAATTTAAGTCCGTTTTTTAAGCACGAGGCATGTACTCAAAAATCAGTTTATAAAGTCATGGAACTCAACACCAAGACAAGATTCCCTAAGCTACTGCGTGAGCGCACTTGATCCGTACTTCACCTCTAGTTCCGCCTATAAGTGGGAGCGATTGACCAATTTTTTAAATATTCCGTAAGGAAGATGTGATTTTTGTAAATTTACTAATTAAATTCAAGATTTTCAGAGACTATGGTATCGCTCATGACCTATCATGAAATACCTCTTATCGTGCAAAGAGCGGTATCTAAAAACCAATGGTTAGTGAAATATCGACAGATCGGTGTACCCCTATCCAACATACCTCCCCTCTCATTTTAGTGGCAGATGACGATAAATTGACGCGATTAATGTTACATCAAGTCTTAGAGAGAGAAGGATATTTGGTTGTAGAAGCCTCTCAAGGAGATGAGTGCTTAGACGTGTATAAACACACTCAGCCTAGCCTGATTCTCCTGGATGCCATGATGCCAGTGATGGATGGCTTTGAGTGCTGCACAACCTTGAAATCCTTCCCAGGCAGCGAACACATTCCCGTGTTAATGATTACAGCCTTAGAAGATCAAGCCTCAGTTGATCGTGCCTTTGAAGTTGGGGCTAGCGATTACATCACAAAGCCCATTAACCTAGCTGTATTGCGTCAACGAGTACGAATTCTGATCGAAAAGTCTCGACTTTACCGAGAGTTAGAACAAGCGAATCAACAATTACTCCATTTAGCAACTATCGATAGTCTTACCCAGGTGTCTAATCGTCGCTCTTTTGACGAATACTTAAGCCGGGAGTGGCAGCGAATGGCGCGAGAATTCTCCCCGATTTCGTTAATTTTGTGTGACGTTGACTTTTTCAAAAATTATAACGATACCTATGGTCATCCTGGTGGAGACGCCTGTTTAAAAGCCGTGGCGCGTGCTATCTCCGAGTCGGTGCAGCGTCCGGCTGATTTAGTGGCTCGTTACGGTGGAGAAGAATTTGCCGTAATTTTGCCAAACACTGAAGCGATAGGTGCTTCTCATATTGCTCAAAAGATTCACTCTAAGGTTAAGGATTTAAAAATTCTTCATGCCAATTCTCGTGTGAGTGAATATGTCACGGTGAGTATTGGAATTGCAAGCCTGTTTCCCACATCAGAGTCTATCACTGACACACTGATTGCGGCGGCGGATCGCGCCCTCTATCAAGCAAAAGCCCAAGGACGTAATTGTGTCATCTGCTCAACAAATTGTTAAATTAGCCAAAAAACTATCCAAAAAATGCAAAACGGGGCGCGGAGAGGGATTTTCATCATTTCTTGATGCGCTCTCGCCTATAGCATCTCCATCGAGTTGTGAACACAAATACTTCTGAGGATATTAACCTAATCAAGGGGCACCCTTGAGAGGAGCTACCCCAAAGCAAGTAGGATCGACAATACTTACCCTACTTAAGCGCCTCAACCTTAGAGGAAATCATTTATGGCATATTACTGGTTTAAAGCATTTCACCTGATTGGCGTTGTCGTTTGGTTCGCCGGGTTGTTCTACCTGGTGCGTCTTTTTGTCTATCATGCCGAGGCTTCCCAAGAACCGGAACCCGCTCAAACGATTCTCAAAAAGCAGTATGAGTTGATGGAGAAGCGGCTTTACCGCATTATTACCACGCCAGGAATGCTGGTAACCGTGGCGATGGCGATTGGTTTATTGACGACTGAACCGGAACTGCTCAAAAGCGGTTGGTTACATGTCAAGCTAGGGTTCGTTGCGGTTTTGTTGGCTTATCATCATTACTGCGCTCGAATTATGAAGAAACTGGCAGCCGGAGAATGTCAGTGGAGTGGACAACAATTTCGCGCACTGAATGAAGCACCAACAATCTTATTGGTGGCGATTGTCTTACTCGCTGTGTTTAAGAATAATCTACCGACCGATATCACCGTTTGGGTCATCTTTGGCTTAATTATTACCATGGCCGTCACGATTCAGCTCTACGCGAAAAAACGCAAGCGGGATAAAGAGAAACTGCTGGCAGCCACTCAAGGCAAAGATGAGGAAGTAACCGGACAATTGCCTGTTTAAATGAGTAATAGTAATTGCTTTAAGGCACTCATTCAATTACTCCAAAAATAGATTATGAGTACTAGAACCTCACTTTTTTAGTTGTCATTATGAAATTAATGAAGTGGTGTTCTAGTACCTGATTCAAGCTAGTAAAACCGACGCTCTGATCTCAGGATGGCTT
>DATNQL010000619.1:0-12565 GCA_036704025.1 Stenomitos sp. | reverse complement strand
TCAATATTATTTGTCCGAACTTCGAGGCGCTGTAACCCCAAACTCGCTCGTAATTGAGCGATCGTCCCAATCTGCTGGATTTGCCCCTCATACATCAGCGCCACCCGATGGCAGCGTTCGGCTTCATCCAGATAGGGAGTGGCAACAACAATTGTGACTCCCTCTGTGGAAAGTGCCGCTAAAATATCCCAGAACTCCCGACGTGATACGGGATCAACCCCCGTTGTTGGCTCATCCAAAAGCAAAATTTCGGGTTGAGCAATCAGGGCACAACACAGGGCGAGTTTTTGCTTCATACCCCCCGAGAGTTGCCCTGCCAAACGGTTGGAGAACTTGTCTAAATCCATCAACCGCAGGTACTTCGCTCGGCGATCGGCAAAGCGATCGGGGGAAACTTGGCGGACACCCGCACTGTAGCGGAGATTTTCGTCAATACTGAGGTCGAGGTAGAGGGAAAATTGCTGGGTGAGGTAGCCAGTTTTGGAACGGGCATTGTGAGGAGAAAGCCCAAGGATTGACACTTGCCCTCCTGTCGCTTCCATGATTCCCGCCAAAATGTGGAATGTACTCGTTTTTCCGGCTCCATCTGGCCCAATTAGCCCAAAAATCTCACCCGCACGGACTTCAAAGTTAATCTCTTGAACCGCCTCAAACGTGCCGTAGCGCTTGACTAAATTCTGCACCCAGATGACTGAAGAGGAGGAGGCGAGAGGAGGAGAGGGGGAGAAGAGGGGCTGTTTAACCTCAATGAGCGGTTCCCCGTTATCTGTTCTAATCGGCTTCAACCATGAGGATTCATTCATGGAAATGTTTACTTCAATAAAAAATGCGGCGTATCTCTCCCTTCTTTACTCTTTCCTTCCTCTCCTGTGTGTACGATGAATCATTACCGCTTCTCCTGACTGAGCATAATCTCCGCATCAGCCGGCATTCCGGGTTTAGCAAAACCACTAGGATTATCAATGCTCAGCTTGGCACCGAAAACTTGCTTAACTCGGTCTTTTTTAAAATATGTATTTTCTGGCGTAAAGGAGGCTTGAGTATCGATCGCCGAAACACGAGCACTCAAGGGTTGATTGGGAAAGGAATCGAGATAAACTTTCGCTGGTTGACCCACGCGAACTTTACCAATATCCCCTTCTGGAATATAGCCCCGTAAGTAGACAGTGTTGGGGTTAATCACCGAGAGCAAGGATTTACCTGCCGCCACGACTTCTCCAGGCTCCACGGTACGAGCCGTTACCGTACCATCAATCGGGCTAACGACGTTAAGGTCTTTAATTTTGGCGGCAATTTGCTGCTGTGCGGCAGTGGCTCTGGCGATTTCAGCCTCAGCGGCTTTTTGTTGAAAGCGAGCTTGGGCGAGTTGCTTTTGCAGAGCGTCAATTTGTGCCTGCCGCATGTCCGGGTTGAGGCTCGTTGTCTGTACCTGTACCAGTTGACCTTGGTTAGCGCTGACTTGCCTTTGGGCCGCTTCCACCATGGAGCGACGAGCCAGAACGGCAGCGGTGAGGCTTTCCACTTGGGTTTGTGCTTGATCAAATCGCTGTTTAGCGATCGCACCCCCCTGTACTAATCCGGCAAAGCGATCGCGGTCTGTTTTCGCTAATTTCAACTCGGCTTCGGTTTGAATCAGTTGTGCCTGAGCTTGATTGAGTTGAGCTTCTGCTGCTGCGACGTTGGATTGAGCTTGGGAGATCCGCCCTTGGGCATCTCCTTGAGATTGCTGCCAACTCAATTGTGCTTCTTGAATCCGGCTGGTGAGTACATCCATCTGAAGACGAGCCTGCTGTTCTTGTTGTTTAGCGGCGTCAACGCGAGCTTGGGCTTCTTTGAGCTGAGCCTGGATTTCTTCATCATCAAGTCGGACAATGACTTGCCCCTTGCGGACAGTATCTCCCTCCCGAACGGCAACAAATCCGATACGACCAGGGACTTTCGCACCAATATTAGTCTCGTAGCCTTCCACTCGACCGCTCACGTCTAGGGACGGCTCTGTTTTCGGTCGCCATAAATAATAGCCTAGTCCTGTTAAACCAGCACCTGCCGCCAACAAACCGATGAGGAGCAAGAGTCTAGATTTCGGTTTCCTCTCCGGTGGCAGAAGCTTTTTCGGCGATTCTTGGCTGTCTTGAGGTTGGGAGATTAACTGAGTCATATATCCTCTCCCTTGGTGAATGCTCACCTGTCATATCACATCTAATGATGGAAAAGACTTGCTGATCCTAGTCTCTCCGTTAGCAGCATAAGACACAAGTTAGGGAGAGGATTCAAGATGTTGATGAAGCTTTACACAGAGGTTCCCCTTATTTGTCTGAATTCACTGGTTCAGCATTTTTAGTGTTCCCCTCATACTGAATCGTTGCTCCAGGACCGAGTTGAGCCGTTCTTGCCGTTGCCCAATCCTCTTTTTTGGCTCCCCGACTTGACTGGGGTGCATAACTATTGTGAGAACTATTGTCCCCATTCGCCACCACTCCAATCAGATTCAACTTACTCAACATGGCTGTAGCCTGTGTGAGTTCAGTTTTGGTGATTTGCCCCATGCGTGCGACCAACACCACACCCCGGCAATAGGATGCGGTTAAAATTGAATCCACTAAACCCAGCACTGGGGGAGCATCGACCAGGACTAAGTCATAGGTTTGCTCAAAGGCTGCCATCAATTCTCCCATGCGTGGGGAACTTAACAGATTGGCTGGATCGGCTGCAATCGGTCCAGAGGTGATCACATCGATGTACGCACTTGAGCCATGAACACTGGTCTGAATCGGTAAGGGGGCGTCAGTAGACAGTAGCGTTGACAGCCCATAATCATTAGGAAGATTGAGTTTTTCGTGTAGCGTTGGATGGCGTAAATCGGCATCAATCAGCAGTACCCGCTGATGTAAACGAGCGGCACTAATGGCTAAACCTAAGGCAAGGGTTGATTTTCCTTCACCCGCGACGGCTGATGTAACCATCAAAGAGCGGAGTGTGGAAACAGAACTCAGAAGTTGAATGTTTTTATAAATCAGATCCAGAGATTGCCAAGACGGTGACCAATGAAGGACTTCAATTGTCCACGGTGCTAGCACTTTGGGCTTGCCAAAAGGCAATTTGATGATGGGTTGGTTCTCGACGGGTTCCAACACTTGAGGCTTCCCGAACGGCAGAAGCATCCTCGGTTCGCTCTTTTTCGCTTTGGGCAACTCTGGAGTCATACCCAACACCGGTAAGGCAACCTGCTGCTTTAACTCAGCAGAACTGCGAACCGCATCATCCATCGTTTCACGGATAAAGGCGGCAATTCCACCCAGCATTACGCCAGCGACTGCACCGAGTAAAATGATCTGTGCTTTTTTCGGACCCGTTTTCTCTCCTAGTAGGGGTTGCTCGACTACTTGCCAATCAAATCCTCCCCGAGCAATTTCTAAACTTAATTCTTGCCGTGCTTTCTCTAACTGATCGAGGGTTTCGCGCTTCAGTTTGATTTCAGGTTGCAGGCGATTGTAATCTGCTAGCACGCTGGGAAAACGTTCCAACTCTACACGGAGTTGCTGCTCTTTCTCGGCGAGTGTCTGTTCCCGTGCCACGAGTCCCCGGATGCTACTCTGTAGCTCCAAAAGCTTGTTGGTGAGACTCACATCCGTTTCACCCAGTTGTCCTTCACTCAGAAGGCTCTCTCCTTTGAGTTGAGAAGAATCCTTTCCTACCGCACGCTGCCCTTCTGTTTCTAATAGAGCAAGCTGCTGCTGACGCTGAAACAGGAGCTTTTGAATCGTTGGGTTGTCATCGGTAAAGCGTTTGCGTTGCTCCGCAAGTGCCAAGTCTGTTTTTTGAATTTCGTTGAGTAATGATTGGTAACGAGTAGACTGACTCAGACGTGAAGAGACGAGTGCATCTTGTGGAGAACGGGCAACTTGCTGCTGTAGGGTGTTGTAGCTAGCCTGAAATTCCCGATACTGAGCCTGATTTTTCCGACGTTCGTCTTGAATGGCGTTCAGGGCATTCGTCAAAGCGGTTGTCTGGGCGTCTGGCTCAATCAGATTCTGAGTTTTGCGAAACTTTTCTAAGGCCGCTTCCGACTGATTAACGCTTAAACGAGCCTTGGGTAATTGCTCATCAATGAAAGCAAGACCTTTGGCTAAACGTAATCTCTGCTGCTCTCGGTTGTAATCTAAATAAACCCGCTGTACGGCCTGGAGGACTTTTTGCGTTTTAACCGGATCGTTATCAGTATAGGTGGCTGCAAAAATCTTGGTTTTGCTATCATCCTGACCCCCCTCAACCTGATAGACGTTTAAGGTTTTTTTGAGCTCCTTGATGGTCAGATCTGGGTAATCAGGACGCAGTAAGTCTACTGCTTTTTGCAGAAGCTGTGAACCCTGCATGAGATTAAGCTGAGTCGCACTGTCTACCTGAATGTTGGGATCGACAATTTGCTTATCTGCTCCCTCTTGCCCGTCTTGTTTTTTGCTTTGATAATTGGGTTCTACTAGCAGTTGGAGAGAGCTAACATAGGTTGACTTCGTTGTAAACGCTTTGACGGTAGCCATACCCAGAGCAAGGCACAATATACCGAGTAACCAAAGCCGTCGGCGGATTAATATGGCAAACAGTTGTCCATACCCTGGATCTGTTTCAGGAACTGTGTTGAGATTGCTTTCAGCCATTTCTACCATCTCCTAGAGGGAAACACCCTAATGGAGTAAACTGTACGAGCGATGTGAGCGACAGATATCTTCAATGACCTGCTCTACTTTATTAAAGAATACTTCTTCTGAAAACTGACTGAGGGCATGTTCCCGAATTTTTCTATAGTCCCAATTAATTTTACTGGCTTCAAGCAATGCCGCTTGAATGGATTCCGGTGTTTGCCGAGAGAAAAAGACTCCTGTCTTACCCGGTATTTGAGTATCGAGCACTCCACCCGCACCATAGGCAATGACCGGTGTGCCACTGGCATTAGCCTCTACAGGGACTAAGCCATAGTCTTCTAATGCCGCCACAATCACAGAACGAGCTCTTGCCATTAAAATACTTCGCTTGGAGTCGGGCACATGTCCTAAAAATTTAATATTGCTTAAGGCTCTGGCTTCTAATCGCTCCCGTTCTGGGCCATTCCCGGAAATTAATAAAGGCCATCCTAGCCAATTAAAGGCTTCTACAATCACATCGATTCTTTTATAACTAATTAGACGAGCAGAGGCGAAATAAAAATCATCTTTCTCTTCTGAAAAAATGAATTTGCTACTATCAATAGGATAGTTAATAACTTCTGCTGGTTTCTTATAATACCGTTGGATGCGGCGAGCGACAATACTAGAATTTGCAATGTAATAATCGGGTTCTTGAGCATATTCTAGGTCTAATTTTTTGAGAGCTTTAAAAGCGGGTTTCAGGAATGGATAAATTTTGCGATAGGTAGCATATTCTCGCAGATATGTGTCGGTATCCCATAAAAAGCGAGTGACATTATGGCAGAAACAAATATGTATTGCTCCTGGTCTTTTTTTCACCGCCTTAGCAAAGCTGGTGCTACTGCTAATAATCAGATCATACTCTTCCAGATTAAAGGAGCGAAAAGCTTGAAAGTATAAGGGAGCCAGCAGACGGAAATATTTATATTTGATGGGACCGGGAATCTTTTGCAGTCCAGTTGTATGAATCTTACGCTTCCCAAAATCAAGCGGGAGTTTGGGGTCGTGTATGGATGTAAAAATGTCGGCATTCGGGTAACGCTTACAGAGCAGTTCAAACACACGCTCTGCCCCGCCTGGTTGTGTTAAATAATCGTGAACTAAAGCGATTTTCATAAGGGTGCACCCAACAGTTACATTGTAGTCAGAACCAACACAGTCCTTGAACCTTAAGCTCGATTGATGAAAAAAGTCATCTCAGTAACATCAAGTCGCTATACCCTTTCGTTCATTTGGCTACAAACCTAGAGAACTCTGTACTAGTTGCTGGTTCTAAAGGCTCTAAGGGAACAAAACTAACGCTTCTACTAGTTTCAATTATGTTAAGACTTGCCCATTTTATCGATATAACCCCCTAAACGTGGAAGGGGTTTTTCGATGGATGACGGACTGACACCGATGAAAGAATCTATAGGTCAGCCGATGATCAGCTATTCAACCAGACTGGAAATTGGATAGGAAATTGAACCGACCGCTGATAAGGCTCAATGCATCACCCGGATTCACTGACCTTGCGGCTAACGTTGTGAAAAAACCCAAACTAGTACTCTACTACTTCACAACGAATGATTTTTTGTATATTATATACATCCTTTTCAAATTTAGGCCGCCTTTTTTTCAAAAAAATGTCAAACTTTTTTAAAGACATCATGAAGAGCTGTTTTCTTTTCCAGCTATTTCTCGGTAATATCTTACTCTTAGATAATAAACCAAAGGCTAGCCGTTGATTTGGAGGAGCAATGAGTCCAATGTGTTTTACATTTCCCAGCCAGACGCATGAGCCGCACCGAGATCATCCATCAACTCAGTGCAAGCTGCAATGGAGACAAGGACAACTGTTAGTGCAGTCTTGTCACAATTTTCAACAGCCCCCTCTACTTTCACTCTCTAGTCAACAACGGTTAGTAGAGTGCTTAAAAAAATCTCCAGTGCGACTCGTTCGCTTAGACCCAATGATGGGAGAGACGGCTCTAAATCACTGGGCTGAAGCTTGTGAACAAGCCAAAAAGCCAGCGTTTCTCATACAGGGAACTATGAGCCAAAAACTCCCCAAAAAGCTAAATTCCTTGACCGGGAGTATCTTGCGAGTCCTCGATTGGATAATAGCTCTTGTGTTACTCATCGGGTTAAGCCCAATCATTCTGACATGGATCGCATTCATGTATGCTTACTCACCCAAAACCATTTTTGATTTTAGCTGGCAAATTGGGTTACGTGGCAAAGTCTTCAAGGCTGTCAAATTTCATACAACTCCAAGTCATCCTAACTCGCGGCCTAGATCAGTAGAACGCTGGATGCGTAAATATCGCCTGAATGAAATACCGCAATTATTGAATGTCCTGCGCGGTGAAATGAGTTTGCTTGGAGTACGTCCTTTAACGTTATCTGAGGTCGTGCAACCCGGTTCAAACGATTTACAACAAATGAATGTGCTGCAATGGGGACAAGCCTCTGGTGAATTTGTTGCTGAAGTCTAACCCCAGATGAAACCGTGGCGGGGTGGATGAGAGGTTCGTTAAGAGCGACCCTTCATAAACGGCCTAGACTTCCTGGTAGCAAGCCCTAACGATACTCATGCTCTAAATATTGGTATACAGCGATATACATCAAGAATTCGTGATCGCTGTCCGTTGGTCAAATCCTCGCAATTAGAGAACCAACACTCTGCCTGTAGAATTCTCACGTAAGTCCTGGTAAATTGTTTGAATGCTAGTCTGAAACTTTCAGACCTCGTCTTAGCCATTTGTCACGCCGTTTACTTCAATTCACCCGATTTCTTGGGTTCATCTTTAACCGTCTTAAGTTAACTGTTCTTAACATGATGAACTAGAGTTAACTCGGTTCAAAGAGACTCAGCCGAATTCTAAGGGAACAGGTCGTTTAAGCCGAGTACTCGCCCCAGACATTGGCATCAGTGACAGGGTCAAAAACTAGTGAATTTCCGATGTAGGATTGCTGTTGCTCAATGGATCAGCCGATGTCCACCGTAGGAAGATTGAGCCAACGTTTTGGCGTCCCTGAGTCATATCGGCTTGTCTGCCGTCCACGACTAATCTGACGAAAATCCCCATGCATCTCAAACTTCCCAGGCCAATCCGCAGTCTGCTGAAGACGACGAAATTCTGGCAGAATAACTACCTCATTCTGCGAGAGTTCAAACACTTTCCTCAGATAGCCATCTTAGCGCTCTTGTTCACGTTTCTGGCGGCTACTTTTGAGGGAGTTGGTATCGGTTTTCTGCTTTCTTTTTTGCAAAGTTTGACCAGCCCTAATGCAAAACCCATTCAGACTGGTATTGGCTGGTTTGATATTTTGGTTTTGGGAGTCAATACATCGGCTACAAGCCGACTTTTCCGCATATCAGCTTTCATTTTATTGACCACTTGGACACGTGCGGTCTTTAACTACTTGGCATCTATCTATACCGAACTGGCTCAATTAAATTTACTGGATCGTCTTCGCAAACAAATTTTTGAGCAGTTTCAAGCCTTAAGCCTCAGTTACTTTGCCAAAACCCGGACTGGCGAACTCATTAATACCCTAACGACTGAAATAGAGAGGCTACAGCGAGCTTTTGGTGGATTTTCTTTTTTGCTGACGCGAGGCTTAACGGCTTTAGTCTACTTTCTTTCCATGTTCTTGCTGTCATGGCAACTGACTATTATGTCCATGTTGCTATTTTCGCTGTTGGCAGTAGGTCTATCGACCTTAAATGCACGAGTGCGAGAGGCAAGTTTCGATGTCTCAAAAGCAAGCGGTCAGTTTACCTCAACGGCGATGGAGTTTATCAGTGGTATTCGCACCGTTCAAGCATTTGCTACTCAGGATTTTGAGCGGCGGCGGTTCTATGAAGCCAGTGATAATATTGTTAAGACTAACACCAAGTCTACAATGGCTTGGGCACTGGTGAAGCCCCTGGCAGAAGGGTTAGCCACCACAGTTCTAATTGCCATGATTATTGTGGCGTTTACTGTTTTTGTGACGAATGGAACGCTACAAGTTGCCTCATTATTAACATTTTTCTTTGTCTTGTTCCGGTTAGTGCCCAATTTGCAAGATGTCAATAATGTTTTGGCACAACTCAGTACTTTGCATGGGTCAGCCGACAATATTAAAGAGCTTTTGAGAACCGATGACAAACCTTATTTTCAAAATGGAAGGGAGAATTTTTCAAATTTAAAACAAGCTATTGAACTGGTGTCTGTCGATTTTGGCTATGAGCCGAATCAGATGATTCTGGAGAATATTACGCTCACGATTGAACGGGGTAATATGACCGCGTTGGTAGGAGCCTCCGGTGCTGGAAAAACAACATTAGCGGATTTAATTCCCCGTTTTTACGACCCCACGAACGGACAGGTTCTGATTGATGGAGTCGATCTGCGCGAATTTAATATTAATTCACTGCGCCGCAAGATGGCAGTGGTGAGTCAGGATACATTCATCTTTAATACCTCTGTTCGCAACAATATTGCCTATGGAACCGAAAGAGCCAGTGAAGCAGAAATTTTAGAGGTAGCCAGACTGGCTAATGCCTTGGAATTTATTCAAGAGATGCCGGAAGGTTTGGAAACTCCCTTAGGAGACCGAGGCGTTCGGTTATCTGGAGGTCAACGTCAGCGCATTGCGATCGCCCGTGCTTTGTTACGTAATCCAGAAATTTTAATTCTGGATGAGGCCACCAGTGCTTTAGATTCTGTATCCGAACGATTGATTCAGGAATCGTTGGAGAAGCTTTCTGTCGGGCGTACTGTAATTGCGATCGCCCATCGACTTTCCACCATTGCCAGCGCTGATAAGGTGGTGGTACTCGAACAGGGACAGATTGTAGAGCAAGGCAAGTATCAAGAATTACTAGAACGGCGTGGCAAGCTGTGGAAATATCATCAGATGCAGCATGAAATGGGTCAAGTTAGTTAGAGCTGAATACGATGAAAATCTTCATTATATTAAGTTGCACAAACTAAAACCTATGATTACTAATTTTAATGAAAAAATCTTTTTTTATTGCTACCCATCATCCGGAAACCATATCGATACAGCGTTTCAACACTTGATAATTTGTATAGCCGAAGGGTTAAAGGAACTTGGAATACCTTTTTACTCAAACATAGACTACTGGCAGGAGTCACCCGAGACAGACCAATATCTCTTCCGTCACAATCCGGACGTTACACCTGATGATTGTTCGATTGTGGTGTTGCAGCATGACTGGTTCTGTTACGGAAGGGGTATTCCAGAGAACCTATTTCATGCCAACCGCAACTACACAACTGTTTATCTAGATGGTCAGGATGGAAATAAAACTTTCTCCTTTCTGCCTGAATTTAAACAGTTTGATTTAATTTTTAAAACTCACTATACGAGTAAATTCAACTATCCTTCAAACGCTTATCCTTGGGCTTTTGGACTTTCTAATAGAGTTATCCGAGAAATGCAGGAAATACCTAAATTTTTGGATAGAAATAAATTGATAATTGTCAATTATAGAAATGACAGAATGTTCATTCATTCAGTTAGAAAATATACTAACAAAAAAGTTCTTCCTCTCCTGCGAAACTTTCTACCAGCTTTAAATTTTATAGATAATACTCCTCCCTCAGATACCTATCATTATCTCCATTGGATTCAGACCGCCCAGCGTCACTATCCAAGTTATTACAAACGATTGAAAGAATCAGCCGCCTGCGCGTGTTTCGGCGGTTTTTTTGTTCCCCCTTGGCCGAAAGACCAGAGCAGTCGAATGAGTCGTCTCGTCAAGCGTCTTCTCAGCGAACTGGGTTTGAAATCAAAAACAATTGTGCAGTGGGATAGTTGGCGATTGTGGGAAACACTAGCCGCAGGATGTGTTGCTTTTCATGTAGATTTTGACAAATATGGTTTTACCCCTCCCGTTAAGCCAAGAAACTGGCAACACTATATCGGCATTGACCTAGACAACATCCAAGCAACAATTGATCGGCTAGAAGAAGAACCAGCAAGCCTGGAAAGAATTGCTAATCAAGGAAGAAATTGGGCAATCGAGCATTACAGTCCCGTACCTACAGCACTACGCTTTCTTGAAACAGTCTCGAAAAAGAGGCTCAGCTCAGCAACCACTAGCTGTCAGCAGACAATTTGATATAGCTAAATCTAAATTCCAAGAACCTTCATCTATGTTATTTGCCAAATACCGACGATTATCTCTTGCTGTCAATCACAACAGACAGAATGACACCCATCGAACACTGATCGCCCAGTGTCACCAGACCTTCAAAACGTAAACCCTTTGGCTTGTTCAATTATGAAAATTGCCCTGATTAGTTATGAATATCCGCCCGATACCGTAGCCGGTGGAATTGCCAGCGCGGTACAGCAAACGGCAAGAATGTTGCAGAAACGGGGAAACCAGGTAGAAGTGTTTGCCGGCAGTCCAAACCGCTCTGGCACCGAAACGGAGAGTGATGGTGTCATTGTCCATCGAATTCAGCTTAAGGCACGGGTAGACTTTTCTCAGCGTATCGCTCCAGTCTTTGCTGAGCGTCACGCGGAAGTTCAATTTGATGTACTTGAAGGGACGGATTTTGGAGCCGATGCCGCAGGCACGATCCAGCGGGTTCCCGACATTCCCTTGGTGGTTAAACTCCACACCCCTCGTGCTATTTTGGACTCCATCGACACGGCCTTTCAAGTCAATTGGATGGTCAAAGCGATCAATGAAACTCGCGTGGCGCTGGGAGCTCTGCGTCGTGGGATCAACCCGTTCGAGGACGTAGAACGCACGCACGCCCTCCAAGCCGATGAAATTGCCGCACCAACGCTAGCGATCGCCGAAAAACTGATCGAACTTTGGGGGCTTGACCCCAAGAAAATCGGTCGGGTTCCCTATGCCTACACCCCATCAGCCGAGTTATTAAACATTCCGGTTGAGACACACACGAACACCGTGGCCTTTTTGGGACGGCTAGAAAGTCGAAAAGGCGTGCTTGATTTTGCCCAATCTATCCCACTGATTCTCCAACAGTGCCCCGATGCCAAATTCCGATTTGTGGGTCGCCCGAGTGGTTCGCCAGACCCGAAGCGAGACATGCGAGAGTACATCAAAGATGCTTTGCAACCCTATCTGGAATCAATTGAATTTACAGACCAAGTCCCTTTGACCCAACTGCCATCCATCTTTGCAAGTACAGATATCTGTGTTTTCCCTAGCCTCTGGGATAACTTTCCGTTTATTTGCTTAGATGCCATGTCCGCAGGTCGTGGGGTGGTCGCCAGCAATGCGGGTGGAACAGCCGAGATGCTCAACACTCCAGATGTCGGTCGGTTAGTCTCGCCCAAAAGCCCTCAGGAAATCGCCAAGTCTGTGGTGGAACTGCTCCAAGACCCCCCCTTGCGGGTCAAAATTGGCGCAGCCGCTCGTCAACGCGTGCTAGCAGAATACAACATCAGTCGGGTAGGAGACTTGGTGGAGGCTAGCTATCAGCGAGCCATTGATCGCAAAAAAGCACGGGGAACGAGAAAATCCAGTCAGGTCAAAGCGTCCAAAATTTTCGTCCCGTTAATCATTACCGCCTCTACGGGTGTGATCGAGCTGGAATTCAACCTTCAACATGCACAACAATGGAATCCAGGAGACCTTAGGAATGAGTACCGAGTGCCATAAATCTATGCCCAAAAGCTACTCGATTTCTCTGTGCATCTGTACGATGAACAGACCCGATGAACTGGATCGTTGTTTAGAATCGGTGTTCCAAAGTGTGGAGCAGCCGGATGAAGTAATCGTCAGCGACGACAGTCCTAACAGCGAACCCATACAGGCGATTGTGGCGAAGTATCCCGGAGCGGTATACCAGCACGGCCCACGCCGGGGACTCGGACCGAACCGGAACGCTTGCATCCGCCGT
>DATNQL010000618.1:0-3162 GCA_036704025.1 Stenomitos sp. | reverse complement strand
GCCGAAAATGTCTGGCTATCAAGTCTGTCAAAAAATCCGCGAACAGTTTCCCGCTTCGGAAATGCCTGTTGTCATGTTGACGGCCAAAAATCAAGTTTCAAACCTGGTGGCAGGCTTGGATGCGGGGGCGAATGATTATTTGACCAAACCTGTCCTAAAAAATGAACTTTTAGCACGAATTAAAACCCATATTAATCTGTCTAAAATTAATATCGCCTATGGTCGGTTTGTCCCTCATGAATTTCTGCGTTTCTTAGGGCATAAAAGTATTGTGGATGTTCGTCTGGGAGATCAGGTTCTCAAGGAAATGTCCGTGATGTTTGCTGACATTCGCGACTTTACCACCCTCTCCGAAGAAATGTCTCCCAAGGAAAACTTTGATTTTCTCAACTCCTACTTGAGCTGGGTTGGGCCTGTCATTCGCCAGCATCATGGTTTTATTGATAAATACATTGGGGATGCGGTAATGGCGCTGTTTCCTGAAACTGCTGACCAGGCCGTGAAGGCGGCGCTCGATCTGCAAAAACAAGTGTTACTTTATAATATCAAGCGGCAAAAATCAGGTTATCCCACCCTGGCGATCGGGATTGGCTTACATCGGGGTAGTTTAATGCTGGGAACGATTGGTGAAGAACGCCGCATGGAAAGCACGGTAATTGCCGATGCGGTGAATCTGGCCTCTCGTCTGGAAGATTTAACCAAAGTTTACGGGGCTTCCATTCTCATCAGCGGTCCTACTTTATTTAGTCTGGAAGACCCAACGCTTTATCACTATCGATTTATCGGGCAAGTACAAGTTAAAGGGAAGAAAGAACGGGTTTCTGTGTTTGAAATTTTTGAGACTGATCCGCCTCACCTCCAAGCGCTAAAGCAGCAAACTAAAACTTTGTTTGAAGAAGGCGTCATACTTTATAATGGAAATCAAATGGCCTCTGCTTATCAAATATTTAAACAAATTTGCCAAGCTAACCCTCAAGATAAAGCGGCTAGTTTCTATCTTAAAATGTGTGAACAATATTGAGATGTAATTTGGCTTTCACTATCACTCATCTGAACCTCAGGATTAAGAGAACCAACAGCCCAAGTTGAATCCAGGCTGTTGGCTTTGAATGAGAGTAGGGCTTTTAACAAACGTCGTTACGCTCACTGGGTAAAAAAAGGCTCTAATTCAATCCATGGGCAATAGAACGGGTGCAGCACCAATTACTCGGTAAGGCAGAAGGCCATCCCATCCGCACAGCTTCCGGACAGATGGTATGAATCGTCAGTTGGCAATCAATCATCTGTAAGCCCTCTCGTTCCACCTGCTTAATCCCTTGCTTGAGAATCGAATCATTCTTGAATTCAACGGTGCGGTTGCACTGAATGCAGACTAAATGATGGTGATGATTCGGGAAAGGCTGATTGAGTTCGTAATGTTTATGTCCTTCCGCCAATTCTAGTTCTCGTAAAATACCCATCCGTGACATTAACTTGACGCTGCGGTAAATCGTCGATAAACTAATTGGCTCTCCACGCTGCTGTAACAACTCGTGGAGTTCCTCCGCACTGAGGTGGTTGCCTCTGGGGAGATTTTGAAAAACATGCAGAATGGTTTCCCGTTGTGGCGTTAAACGCCAACCTCTGGAATTGAGTTCGGCTTTGAGTGAAGCGGCTGTGTAAGGAGGCATAATAACTCTCTCAAAAAAAACCGTTTATTGACAATGCATTATTGACAATAATAGTTACTTGCACCTCTCACTTGCAACAAAATCTGATAGTTGAGAATAAATCTCAGTGCCTTATTGATAAATCTTGAAAAACTCTGGGCGGCTCTAAGAACAATCTCATTATTCTTAGAATGGTACTAAGACCAAATTGCAGCTTAAACTGGATTTTCTCCAGTCGGTCATCAGAAATGGGTCATCGGTCATGGGGTCAGAATCAAACTCCGCCTCAAGCGACCCGCCTATTTCTTCACAGACCCTTAAGCCTCACAATTGGGTGTAATAATCGTTTTTTGGGTTATTTCAGCAAGGTGGCTGCTCCTTTGACTGGGAAACCCAATCCCATAACAATGGGTAGTATCTGATTCACGTACATAAGGCAAAACTCCTTTTTTCTAGGGGAGCTGACACTGAATATAGCCGCACCGAGCTCAAGCTTAGGATGCTGCTACCACCTCAACAGCGATAAATTTTATATGTCCAAATACGACTCTTATCTAAGATGTTCTTTTTGCGGTAAGTCTTCTGAACAAGTACGTAAATTAATTGCCGGACCAGGCGTCTATATTTGTGATGAATGTGTGGAACTGTGCAACGAGATCTTAGATGAGGAACTGTTCCACTCCTCCAATGACACAGCCATTCAACCCGCGCAGGACACTGAGCCTCCCCAAAAGCAACCGCTCCCAGTGAGTCATCGAGCTTGGCATCAACTGCCCAAACCCATTGAAATCAAGCAAGCTCTAGACGAGTATGTCATCGGTCAAGACCAAGCCAAAAAAGTTCTTTCGGTGGCCGTTTACAACCATTACAAACGCCTCAGCGTTGACCAAAGCGAGAACAGCAAGACAGCCCTGGATGAGAGTGTGAAGATCTCTAAGTCCAACATTCTTCTGATTGGTCCCACTGGATGTGGCAAGACCCTTTTGGCTCAATCCCTGGCGACGCAGTTGGATGTTCCTTTTGCCGTTGCAGATGCCACCACGCTAACAGAAGCGGGTTATGTCGGGGATGATGTGGAAAATATCTTGCTGCGATTGCTGCAAGTCGCTGACTTCAATGTGGAAGCGGCTGAGCGAGGCATTATCTACATTGACGAAATTGACAAGATTGCCCGTAAAAGTGAAAATCCATCTATCACCCGCGATGTTTCCGGAGAAGGGGTTCAGCAAGCTCTTCTGAAAATTTTGGAAGGGACGGTAGTGAATGTACCGCCTCAAGGTGGACGTAAGCATCCTTATCAGGAGTGCATTCAAATTAACACCAGTAATATTCTCTTTATCTGCGGCGGTGCCTTCGTCGGGTTAGACAAAGTGGTCGAGCAACGTATTGGGAAAAGCTCGATTGGCTTTGTGCAATCCGGTGAGGTACAGCCACTGCAAAAGCCAACAGCCGAACTCTTCAAACATCTAGAGCCAGAGGATTTGGTTAAATTTGGTCTAATTCCAGAAATGAT
>DATNQL010000617.1:0-5745 GCA_036704025.1 Stenomitos sp. | reverse complement strand
CCCACGGATTCATAGGTAAAATTCTTCAGTTTATCGAGGGCACTAGCAGGGCTGACTTGACCAGCGGCAACGGATTCTAACAACGATTGTAAGGCTTCAGGTTGGGTCATTCTACAAAAATTTTCTACACAACAAAGAAATACTAAATAGAGAGTCGTATTTCCATCATTTAATCAGTCACCTTTAGTTCATAGAGGTTCCAGAATGGGCCACCTAAAGCAGTATATTGAATGCCTTGGAAGCGATCGCGCACGGCTTGCAGATTCAATCGTTCCACCAAATGGATGAACGGCAATTGTTCGGCGGCTATTCTCTGATATTCGGCATAAATCGCCTTGCGTTTTTGCTCATCTAGCTCTTGTACCCCTTGGATATAAAGACGATCAATTTCTTTTTCCCAATCGGAAACTTCCCAGCCCATGAGATTAGACGTGCCTGGTTTGGGTCCCTGATTAAAGGCGTGAGAAGTTCCCGCCGTTGTCCAAATATTACTAGCACTATGAGGCTCAATACCTCCTCCAGCAAATCCCCCCAGATAACAATCCCAATCTTGAGTATTTTTAAGTTTGGCTAGGTAAGCATTAAAGCTGATAATTTGTAAGTTTACTTCTATCCCAATCTTATCAAGATCACGTTTAATCTGCGCGGCCATATCTCCTCTAACTTTCCGTTCCGAATTGGTGAGGAGAGTAAAGTTGACCAGATGTCCTTCAGCATCCATCAGTCGGTTTTGGGCGTTGTATTTAAATCCGGCTTCTAGCAATACTTGTTTAGCTTTTTCGGGGTCATAATTGTAAACCTTTAAACCCTCTTGGGGCGAGAGATAGAATGGGCTGGTGGGATAAACAAAGGAATATTGTAGTTCACCTAATCCACGAAAAACATTGGTTTTCATGGTTTCGCGGTCAATGGCATAGGCAATCGCTTGCCTGAATTTTTTGGTATTAAACCAACGAGATTTGATGGGATCGACCAGGGGTTGATTTTTAGAATTCTTGGCTTTATTCAGATTGAAACAAATAAAGGTTGTGCTGGTGTCGATACCACCGTTATAGATGTTAAAACCAACTCGCTTTGACTCTTGTTTGAGCAAGCTAAAAGCCTCTGGTGCTACTTCCAAATCGTCCAATTGTCCTGAACGAAAACTGATGAGTTGAGTGTCGGTATTTTCGATAATTTGCCAAACAATCCGATCAATATAGGGTTGAGGATTTCCTTGAGCATCTTTGCGCCAATAGTAAGGGTTTCGTCGGAAAATGACACGCTGGCTGGGGGTGTAACTTTCCATGACATAAGGACCATTCCCAACAATTTTTCGAGGATCGGTTTCAGTTCCCCAAGTAGAGAGAAACTTGAGCTTGCCATCAGCCCCCGTAGTACGAACAGATTCCTGTAAAATATGAGCTGGCATGATGGGGATGCCACCCACATATCTCAGGAATGGAGCAAAGGGTTCTGGAACCGTGAATTCAACCCGTCGCGCATCGATTTTTTTCACGGTGGGGAATGCGCGGCTTTGACCAATTCTTAAAGCATCTTGGGTTGGTGCGGGAATTTTAGGATTGAGGTAGATTTCGTTATAAGTAAAAACAACATCATCAGCGGTGAGAGGTTGCCCATCTGACCACTTCAATCCCTCTCGCAAGGTAACGACAATCCTCTGTTTGTCTTCTGTCCAGGACTCTGCTAAACCAGGTTCTAGTTTACTCGTTAGAGGATTCTCATTGATTAATCCATCATATAAGAAGCCAAAAACACTGTAGGCGGACTGATTGAGAGCATAGTTAAAGGTTGAAGGCTCACTCAGAACGGCGACCACAATTTGAGGCACTTGAGCCGCTGCGGTTTTTAGTTTTGTTGAGTTACAACTCGTCAGCGTAACGACCAGAATAGAGGTGAGTGAAATTAAGAACCAACGACAGCGATTCAGGTGGGATAAGACAGTCAAAAGCATAAAGAAAATGATAAATCTTTTTTAGCGTTTAGATTAACGATATGGCTTTGCCCTAAGAATTAAGCCGTTACGAATGATCTAGAGCTTTCAGTTCGTAAATGTTCCAGAGTGTTCCTCCAAGGGCAGAAAATTGAATCCCTTGAACGCGATTACGTACCGCAGACATCGAGAGTGGGCTAACCAGGTAAATAAAGGGTAAATAGTCCTGCGTAATCCGTTGCGTTTTTGCATAGATCGCTTTACGTTTGGCTTCATCTAACTCCTTGGCTCCCAGGATGTAGAGGTGACCAATTTCTCGCTCCCAGTCGGAAATTTTCCGCCCTTCAATTGGCAGTTGCCCAGGCTTAGCGGGTTGATTAAAGCGATGCGAACCACCATTGATAGACCAAACATTCGCCCCCTCATTTGGCTCAATACCCCCGGTCAACCCTAGCAGATAACATTCCCAATCGATGGTATTGTTGAGTTTATCGAGAAGTGCATTAAACGCCAAGGGAAAGAGGTCAACTTGCATCCCAATTTGCCTTAAGTCTTCCTTAATTTGGGAAGCCATTGCCTCACGAATTTTATTTCCAGCATTGGTGATTAGAGTAAAACGTACCAGATTGCCATCGGCATCTAACAGTTGACCTTGCTCGTTATACTGGAAGCCTGCTCCTATGAGTAATTGTTTCGCGAGTGCGGGATTGTAATCATAAACTTTAAGACCCTCTTCCGGCGAAAGATAGTAGGGACTTTGCACAGAAATGGGAGAATTTTGTAATTCTCCGAGTCCCCTGAAGATATTGTTGTTCATTTGCTCACGATTAATCGCGTGCGCTACAGCTTGTCTAAAGGCTAGATGATTAAACCAAGCAGATTTAATCGGATCGACTAGCAATTTTCCGTTTCTTCGACCTTTATTGAGATTAAAAGCGATAAAACTTGTCCCTGGTGCTGAGCCATCTTCGTGAATCGTGAATTGACTCCGCTTTTCTTCCCGTTTGAGTAACGAAAAATAGTCGGGTGAGATACTCAAAACATCTAATCCTCCAGAGCGAAACTGGATTAATGATGTATCGGTTGATTCAACAATTTGCCAAATGAATCGTTCAATATAAGGTTGAGGCTGCCGCCAGTAATAAGGATTTTTCTGGAAAATTACACGCTCGTTAGGAACATAGCTCACAAGTTGGTATGGGCCATTCACAATAATCGTACTAGGGTCAGTAGAAGTGCCCAGCATGGTGAGAAACTTGGGCTTACCCTGAGCGTCTTTGGTGGTAATTGATCCCTGCAAGGCATGGGCCGGTAAAATAGCCAGACTGGTAATTCGCAAAAAAGGAGCAAAGGGTTCGGGTACCGTAAATTCGACTTGGCGTTCGCTGAGTTTTCGTACCGTCGGCAAGGCTTCACTTTCTCCAATTTTTAGGACATCTCTCACAGTAGTGGGAATCAATTCGTTGAAGTAGATTTCATTGTAGGTGAAAACCACATCATCCACGGTTAGGGGTTCACCATCAGACCACTTCAACCCCTCCCGCAGGGTAAACACAATACGTTGCTTGTCCTCGGAAATCTGCCAACGTTCGGCAAGGGCAGGCTCAATGGCTCCGGTGAGTCCATTTTCTGTAATTAACCCCTCGTAGATATAGCTAAACACATTGGGCGATTCACTGCTGAGAGCATAATTAAAGGTCTTGGGGTCACTCAGCGTACTCACCACGAGTCGCGGAACCTGTGCGGCTTGCGTTTTGTAGTCTGCCAGTTTACAGGAGGAAAGTGCGATCGCGCTCAATACCACTAGCATGACAGCTAAACAGCGACGCCAACGTGCAGGAATAGGGGCAAAAACTCTCATCATTTCAGTGTAGGAGCAGAGCGCCAAGCCTATTGTCACTGAAACGATGCCTGAATGGTGGATAACGCTGACAGGACTTACGCACTCGCCCCCCTAGCTCCTCACTCTCATATCCGGCCAAGTCTGGGGGGAACCCGACTCTTCTCCCCCCAAGTTTGGGGGGTTGGGGGGGCAAAATGGCAGTATTTGCGTAAGTCCTAGCTGAGTGATTCCGCAGTCCTGAATGATTGAAGAAGATACAGAAGGCGATCGCCCAAACCATCAGGTGGGCATTGCCCACCCGACAAAAGACGAATTAAGCTCCTCCGCGCAATTTATCCAACACACCCCGATCTTCTAAAGTCGAAGTATCACCCGCGACTTCCTGACCGGCTGCCAGATTTCGCAACAAGCGCCGCATAATCTTACCCGATCGCGTCTTGGGCAGAGCATCCGTAAAGCGAATTTCACCCGGACGTGCGATCGCGCCAATTTCATTCACAACGTGCTTCTTCAGTTCCTTGGCTAACTCCTCACTGGGAGTGTGATCGCCTTCCAATGTGACAAAAGCAAACACTTCTTCCCCTTTTAACTCATCCGGCTTACCCACAACTGCCGCTTCAGCAACTGCCGGGTGCGAGACTAGCGCTGACTCAATTTCCATTGTGCCCAGGCGGTGTCCAGCCACGTTAATGACATCATCAACGCGCCCCATCACCCAGTAGTAGCCATCTTCATCTTTCCGGGCACCATCCCCCGCAAAATAGACATACTCCCCATCTTTGGGTGTAATGTGTTCCCAGTAGGTACGACGGAAGCGATCGGGGTCACCGTAAACGGTACGCATCATTCCCGGCCAAGGGTGCTTCACGACCAAGTAACCCCCCTGCTCATCCCCTACGGAATTTCCCTCCAAATCCACAACATCCGTCAGAATGCCAGGGAAAGGACGAGTGGCAGAACCCGGTTTAGCAGGGATAGCACCGGGGAGAGGGGTAATCATGATGCCGCCGGTTTCCGTCTGCCACCAAGTATCGACAATGGGACAGCGTTCACCGCCAATCACGCGGTAGTACCACATCCAAGCTTCCGGATTAATCGGTTCTCCCACCGTTCCCAGCAGTCGCAAGGAAGAAAGATTACGTGCCTTGGGATGGTGTTCGCCCATCTTAATAAAGGCACGAATCGCCGTGGGGGCGGTGTAGAAGATATTGACCCCATGTTTTTCAATCACATCCCAAAATGCCCCCGGATTAGAACCACGAGGAGCACCTTCATACATCAGGGTGGTGGCACCATTGGAAAGCGGGCCATAAACAATGTAACTGTGACCCGTAATCCAACCCACATCAGCAGTACACCAATAGACATCCGTATCTTGGAGGTCGAAAATCCACTTCGTGGTCATGTGGGTGTAGAGGTTATAACCCGCCGTGGTATGCACGACACCCTTGGGTTTGCCGGTGCTGCCACTGGTGTAGAGAATGAACAGCATATCCTCACTGTCCATCGGTTCGGCAGGGCAATCTCCCGATACCCCAGCTTGTAAATCATGCCACCAATGGTCGCGTCCGGGTTCCATGTGGGTTTTTTGTTTGGTACGCTCAACCACGAGGACGTTTTGGACGGTGGGGACGGCACCATTGGCTAAGGCTTTGTCTACTTGGTCTTTCAGGGGAACGATCGCATCTTTGCGCCACCCGCCATCGGCAGTGACCACTAGCTTAGCTTCGCCATCAATTAAGCGATCGCGCAAGGCTTCTGCACTGAATCCCCCAAATACAACACTATGGGCTGCACCAATGCGGGCACAAGCGAGCATGGCGATCGCTGCTTCTGGAATCATGGGCATATAAATCCCCACGCGATCGCCTTTTTGCACCCCCAGTTGTTTTAGAACATTGGCAAACTGGCAAACTTCCCGGTGCAATTGGGCATAGGTTAGAGTCCGTGAGTCACCCGGTTCCCCTTC
>DATNQL010000616.1:0-8586 GCA_036704025.1 Stenomitos sp. | reverse complement strand
TTGCTCCAGGGTGCGGTCTGCGGCTTGTAATTCATTGACGCGGTAGTGGTTCACGTCCGCCAGCATCACATCCCCTTTAGCATCCAACTGTGCCCGTTGGACAAAGTTCTCCAGGTCTTCTTGCAAGATGCTAGAGGTGCAGGTGGGTGTGAGAACAATCAAGTCGGGGGTTTCCTCGGCATCCTTGCGGGTGATGTTGTTCACCACTTTTTCTTGGGAACCGCGTGCCAAGACATTCCGGTCAACGGAACTGATCGTCACTGGGGTAAAATTGCGATCGCGTTCTAGCATGGAGCGCATAACGTTGAAGTAGTCATCTCCAATCGGCGCGTGCATGATGGCATGGACATTTTTAAAAGAACTGGAGACGCGCAAGGTACCAATGTGGGCGGGGCCTGCATACATCCAGTAAGCCAATTTCATACAGTGTTCTCCCTAGTGGTCAAAAAAATCTCTAATTGAGGAAACGTGGGGGATGATTGCTCTGTTTTTGAGATCGTTTCTGATTGTCTCAGACTTGAAGTCTTTTATGAGTCCGGACTTTTGAGAGTTAAATTCCTTAATGATCGCTCAACCCTACTGTCTGCATGGCATTCAGCTCCAACTAAAACAACATTAACATTGTTTTAGTGAAATGATTTTTAACCTTTCTCTACATTCTGTAGGAATTGGCGCTAGGGCAGCGGGGCAGAAATAACCATCCAGTTGAAAAAGGTTAAAAAGCTTACTAAGCTGATGTGCAGCTAAATTGCCATAAGGGTTGTGGGGTGTGGGGTGTAGGGTGTGGGGTGTAGGGTGTAGGGTGTGGGGTGTAGGGTGTGGGGTGTAGGGTGTGGGGTGTGGAAATATACTTTCTTAAATGCGTCACAGCTTATACAAACTTTCTTCCCTTCTGCCTTCTGCCTCCTGCCTTCTAGTACTAGGGTTGACCGGAAAGTCAGATGATACCCCCATCGCGCAGGGAATTTAAGAGACAATTTGTTGTAAACTTCCCAAAACCTCAATCAATTCACTAGGTTTCTGAATCAAAAAATCGGGATTGTGTTTAGCTAATATTTCTCTTGAATTAAACCCCCAAGTAACAGCAATGACTTTAATATGAATCTTTTTTGAAGCCTCAATATCTCGCGTTTCATCTCCTACATAAATAATTTCGTCTACACTGAAATTATTCTTTTTTATTAATTGACGAAGGGATTTATCTTTACTAAAAAGTGAAGTTTCTGAATAAATAAAATCAAATAAATCTTGCATTCCATGTTTCTTCAGGAATAAATTAACATTTTCTTCGGAATTAGATGTTAATATTCCCAAACAGTATCCTTCATGTTTTAACTGAATAAGTGCTTCTTGAATTCCATTAATTGTTTGGAGATTGAGAATTTCCTGATGTAAATATTCTCGAACTTTATTTAAGAAAAAAGGAATCTTAAACAGGGGGACTCCTGATGTACTAATGATGTCTTTGGAACTTAAATTCCTAAGTTTAGGAAGTTCTTCTGGAGTTGTTGGTGGATAGCCAAACTCTAAAGCTAAGCGATTAGTAATCATGACAAGGGCGTCAAAGGTATCAGCCAAGGTGCCATCAAAATCAAAAACAATTACTTTTTTAGTCATTATTGGGGCTGGATTCTCAAGGACGAAGAATTAGAGTCTAAGGGCAAGAAACATACTTTTTCGATTCTAAATTTTGATGGCTAGAGGTTGAATTTTCTCAATATATTCCTGCATCGAAAATCACTGATTAGAACCTTGATCTGCCTTAAGATTAGCTTGAGCATTTCGTCGTAGCATTTCGGGTTTAATCCGTCGCAGCGCCGATGCTGGGAAGCGTCGGTTCCACTCATCTTCTGAGAGAGTTGCTAATTCTGTAAGTTGAGGAGCCACATTCCAGGGATAGGGCTGAAACTCTGGCACATCAGTTTCTTGGGCAAAACGTTGGTTCCAAGGGCAAACGTCCTGGCAGATGTCACAACCTGCAACCCAGCCCTCTAAATGGGGTACAAGAGATTCTGGTAATGCTTGACGCCGATTCTCGATTGTATGGTAGGCAATGCAACGATTGGCATCGACCACGAATGGTTGGGTGATTGCACCTGTCGGGCAAGCGTCAAGACAACGAGTACAGGTACCGCAATGTTGGGTATGAGGAGTGTCTGGGGTTAAGGCCAGATTGGTCAAGACTTCCCCTAAAAACACCCAACTGCCATAGTCTCGTGTAATTACATTAGCATTTTTAGCAATCCAACCGATTCCGGCTCGCTGTGCCCAGACTTTATCCTGAACCGGCCCTGTATCGGCATAGTAGCGAGCTAAAATCCCTTCTGCTTGTGCACAGAGCCAATTCGTTAATGCCTTCAATTTTTTGTGCATTATCTTGTGGTAATCTCGACCCCAACCGTAACGGGAGATTTTGGCATATTCGGAGCCTTGTGGACGCTGGTGCGGGGTGTAGTAATTCAGTGCCACACAAATAAGCGACTGAACCTCTGGCATACAAGCACGGATGTCAAAGCGTTGGGGATTATCCATCCAAGCCATATCCGCATGGTACCCTAGAGCCAGCCATGCCTTGAGATGTTCCCGTGTCGATGAGGATGCCTGCTCATCGACCGATGCAATTCCACATAAATGAAAACCGAGTGATTGCGCTTCCTGTTTGACTCGGCTGCTGGTGACAGGTATTTCCTCTGGCAGTGACATTGATCACAAATTTCCCAAACTATTCATAATAATTTCTTGGGAAGTCTATCGATAATGATGATTTATTTTTTTAATAAAACGTTGCAATATGAAGTGCAAACCCTAGGACAAGATATCTAACCTGATATCGCCGAAAAGTGCTGTACGCTCCTTCTAAAAGGGCAGGTGTAAACCTGCCTTTTTCCTTTAAAACTAATGTCGTAGTGGAGAAATTGAGGATATGTGATGACCATTGCCCAAGGTGAAAGTACAAATACTCCGTCGGCTACGGCTGTTGACTGGACGATAGAAGGAATTGATGAATCCGTGGTATGGCGTTATTTCCAAACGATGAATGCGGCTGATTATGAAGGGACGGCGGCTTTGTTTGCACCCACTGGTGTGATGCATCCGCCGTTTGAGGAGCCAATAGAAGGAACAGAGGCGATCGCAACTTACCTGAAAGCCGAAGCCAAGGGAATGCAGTTAATCCCTAAGCAGGGCATTGCCGAAACGTTAGAAGACGGCCAAATTCAAGTTCAGGTTAAAGGTAAAGTCCAGACTTCTGTGTTCGGCGTCAACGTTGCTTGGATCTTTATGCTCAACGCAGAACGGGAAATTCTTGACGCCCAGATTAAGTTATTAGCTTCTCCCCAAGAGCTACTCAACCTCCGCCGCTGATAGCAATTTGCCACTCATATCCTGTCCGGTTTAACACCCATGGTTAGGATTGACGCGGGGACACGGGGACGCGGAGAGTTTTTATTATGGGTAATTAGACGGACATGATATAACACCTTGTTGCTCTCAAGAGGCTATAGCGACAAAAAACCGTGGGACTAGTCGTTCCACGGCGTTCGGCATGAGGAGTCTTAACTTAACTACATTGGATTGTAGAGCGAACTCCCCAGCGACAAGGTTCTGGTAACGGTTTTGGTAACCGGACTCCTGTTTTTCAATAGAAGTGTTGTGGTTCAGCTAACGGTGTATCGAATTAACACAAGCTGTTCAGCCCATTTAAGGAAAAACTTGATGTAACAAATAGGGAAAGTTAACTGAGCTTATTTTTTCTTGGTCGTCCAAACAGTTGTGAACATCATCAGCATTCCACCAATGAAGATGGCAATTGCCAGTCCACCTGCCACCCAATTGAGCCACTCAGTATTTTCCATCACTCTATACTCGCAAAGATACTAGTAAAACAAAACTCTCATGCCTCATTATCGACTAAAGGCTGATGAGGGTGGCTCACGCTTCAGAGTGTTGAATACCGACTTTACTTTGTAATCAACGGCAGGAGAATGGAATCAAGCTCCGGCTTCTCCCGCTCTTACGCCTTAAATCAGTGCCATTTAGCTCTTGGTATATTTATCGATGATTTTGGCTAAGCTGGGTACTGCCGCCTCTACCTCACTCTTGGCTGAGCCACGAAGTTGCTTATAGGAGCCTCGTACAATCCCGTTGCTGGTTCTCTCGATTCTGGCATCGGTGATGCCCAGCAGTGCATCAGCCGCACGAGAGCTGTTTTGGGTCAAATATTGAACTGGGTCACCCGCCTGTACGCCTTCACTCCACATGGGATCGAGCGCAGCTAAGGATTCCGGCAGAAGCCGTTCAACGGCTCCCTCCAGATAACCGGGCATAACCCCCTTGACAGCACCGTAGGCAGCTTTCCATGCCATGCCACCAATCCCGCTCTTTGCACTGACCTGTTCGTCGATCAACTTTACGCCGTCAGCCACTAAGCTTTCTTTTTTCTTTGAGTCATTCAGACCGTCGGTAAGTCCCATTTCGATTCTCCTTAATGTCCAAGTGCCTAAGTTCTGGATACTGGCAAATCGGGGAAATGATATTTCCCAGCCTCACCCAGATATTTAAAGCTTGTCTCCATTATTTTCCGGGGTTGAGGCAGGATATCTGGATTATTTGAGAGATTTCTTCGCTGCCTAACCGAACCGTCCTTCGCTCTCACTTCATTATTTACACCGAGGATAGGGTTGACTAGATTTGCACAGGAGAGTTCATAAAAGTTTTACATTTTCTAAAAATCTAAACAGGTGTAAGGAGGCGACGAATGTAAGTCTATCTCGCCAAACTTTATGCCACTGGTAAAACTGTTCAAAGTTCAGCTTGCCAATTCACAGGCAAAGAGTTCTTTGAACATGATGAGTGAGCTGCCACTCAATTTCTATCAACTAGAAGAAGACGAGAGTTTCCCAGCTCACTCTTTTCGGTTGTATGAGACTCTCGACATTAAATCGTTGTGATATCTTTTTCCTTCTCAGCTAGTAACTCATCAATCTTGGTAATGTGTTTATCCGTCAATTTTTGAATTTTGTCCTGAAGATCTTTCGACTCATCTTCAGAGATTTCACTACTTTTTTCTTGTTTGCGGGCAGAGTCAACCGCGTCACGGCGGATATTGCGAATGGCAACTTTCCCTTCCTCTGCAAACTTGCCAGCCATTTTCACAAACTCCTTGCGGCGTTCGCTAGTTAGGGGCGGAACATTCAACCGAATGACCTGACCGTCGTTATTGGGAGTCAAGCCAATGTCTGATAGCTGAATGGCTTTCTCGATCACGTTCAGACTGGTCTTGTCATAGGGTTGAATGGTAATGGTACTCGCATCCGGCGTATTGATATTCGCCAGAGACTTTAGAGGCGTGGGGGAACCATAATATTCCACCATCACCCGATCCAGTAGGGTCGCATTGGCGCGACCTGTGCGAATGGTATTGAAAGCGCGTTGAGTCGCCTCTACGGCTTTCTGCATATGACTTTCAGCATCAGATAACTTCACAAAAACCTCCCACAATTGTTCCGACAGGTTCTCCCTTAACAGCACGGTGGATATTACCCCGCACCGTAAGATCAAATACCATAATCGGGATATTATTCTCTTTACATAATGCGATCGCTGTACTATCCATCACCCGCAAGTCATGAGTGAGGACATGACTGTAGGTAAGGCTCTGAAAGCGGCGAGCCGTTGGATTCTTCTGAGGATCGGAATCATAAATTCCATCTACTTTCGTCGCCTTAAAGATTACTTCGGCATCGATTTCGGCGGCGCGTAGAGCAGCCGTTGTGTCTGTTGTAAAGAAAGGATTACCACTCCCTGCACCAAAAATCACAACACGCCCTTTCTCCAGATGGCGAATGGCTCGACGGCGGATATAGGGTTCTGCCACTTCTTGCATGGCAATCGCTGTTTGGACTCGTGTCGGTATTCCCATTCGCTCTAAGGCATCTTGCAAAGTCATAGCGTTCATCACCGTGGCAATCATCCCGATGTAGTCAGCCGTTGCCCGATCCATTCCTGCCGCTGAGGCTTTGATACCGCGAAAGATGTTACCGCCGCCAACAACGATGGCCATTTGGACGCCTTCACCCACCACCTCGGCGACTTCCGTCGCAATTTCTTGAACGACACTCGGATCAATACCGTAGCCCAGTTCGCCCATCAAGGCTTCACCGCTCAACTTTAGTAAAACCCGTCGGTATTTTATCCCCATGCTACGACTCTTTTTTCTCCATTTCCTCCCCCATACGATAACAGTCTAGAGGTTTATCTGTCTCTATTACCGATGTTGATCTTCTCCATTAACCATTACCCATTACCCATTACCCATTTTCAACTCGTTTCGCCACTTAATCGCGCAGCCAATCGCCTTTGTTGCGTCTGGATGAACCTTTTGTCCTGAGAGTAAAGCCGCGATCGCATTTTGCAAATAAGGCACGGTGACAGCCTTTACGTCCTGCGGATGATCGTCTATTCGACCGTTATAGCGAAGAATTCCCTCTCGGTCGATTACAAACGCTTCTGGTGTTCTTTCTGCCCCAAAGCTATGGGCTACATCCTGAGTGGAATCCCAAAGATAAGGAAAATTAAGCTGCCGATCCAAAGCAAATTGCTTCATCGTGCTGAAGCTTTCTTCAGAATCTTGCTGAGCATCATTAGCGTTAATACCAACCAAGGTAAATCCTTGGTTCTGAAACTGAGATTGAATTTGCTTGAGTCTATCTAGATAAGACAAGACAACAGGACAGAGGTTGCTTAAGAAAATTACTCCTATGACGTCCCAATTTTGTAAGTAATAGGAAAGGTGATGAACCTTGTCATCAATCCCTGGGAGTTCAAAATCCGGAGCATAACTGCCAACAGGAGTTCCAGTTTTTTCCATGAGAGTCATATGGCTTGGTTTTTATCAACAAAATTTTTCCTTGACCTGAACTCATTACATACTGTTTTCATAAAAATGAGGGCGTCAAAGTTAGCCCTCATCTAGCTTTACTAACGTTTTATGTTAGCTTGATAGCCAATTAACTTATAGACTAATTTGGCTGCTGTAAATTGAGACACCACTGAATCAACAACCGGTGCTAATTCCATCACGTCGCAGCCAATCACTTGATGGGTTTCAAACACTCGCCGTAGGAAGTCAGTCAGTCCATACCAGCTCAATCCGCCTGGTTCGGGTGTACCGACTCCTGGCATCAAGGAGGGATCGATGCCATCGACATCAATGGTGATAAATACCCGTGGTGTAGAAATTTTGGCGATCGCTTCTTCTATCCAATTCGGATTTTTAGCAATCTCCCGTGCCCACATCACTGGAATCGATTGAGCTTTAATCAAGTCAGCCTCTTCTTTACACAGACTGCGGATACCAACCGGGAGAGTGGGTAACCCCATCTCTAAAATTCGGCGCATCACGCAGGCATGGCTGTGAATGGAGCCTTCATACTCATAGCGCATGTCGCCATGGGCATCAATTTGAATCACTGTGAAGGGTTCGTTTAAAGCAAGGCGGTAGGCATCCACAATACCGGTGGTAATGCTGTGTTCGCCGCCTAGGGCAATGACAAATTTGCCATCTTGAATCAGTTGAGATACGGTGTCGCGAGTGACGGCCAGCATCTTCTCGGAGGAAATCGGTGGAAAAGAACGTGTGTCGGCGATAGAGGAGTGGGTGTGGACGAGAGCATCCCTCCAGGTTTCGCGATCAAGTTCATCATCATAGTAATCGAGCTGAACAGAGGCTTCTAGGAGCGCCTCTGGCCCATTTTGGCAGCCTTTGCGGTAGCTGGTGGTCGCTTCAAAGGGAATGGGTAAAATGACCACTTGTGACGCTTCGTAAGATGCCTGAAATTCAGGTCCTAGAAATGGCTCAACGGTAGTAGATGTTTGCAGCAGCATCAAAGGAACACCAAAAACTTTGCAAAAAATGATCGTTACACAATTTCCGCCGCAGCGGCAAAGGCAACTGGCGTCAATGGCTGTATTGAACTCTAGCCTGAGTGAGGGGCTAGAGGACAGACACTGGCTGAGTTGTTGTAACTCTCGTTAAGGGGAGTGAATGGATTCTGTCCTGGGCTAGTGATTCAAAACGTTCGGTAGTTTACCGGAGTGAAAGAACTAGCTTCTATAACGATAGGACAATTCGTGGGTTGAGAAAATCGGTAAGTTTATACATAACTCCCTGCTGATTCAGTTGCAAGAATCAATGGGTGTAACTGCGATCGCTTGATCATGAGTATCGCTTTGTCTCTCACTTTTTCAACCTGGGTCACATTCTCAAGCTAGGCGAACTGACAACAGATGCAGATTTAGTCAGTTGGAATGTAGGTACTCAAGAAGACTAACTGGTTCACCATTTCTTCAGCAGATTTGGCTGCCATAAGTTTTAAGACTCGTCGCATTTGTTCGCCAACCGAGTAGTCTTGTGATGAAATAACAATTCCAGTATGAGTTTGTCCTTGGGTCATGTAGACGCTGTGTAACTGGCAGAAGTCTCCAACGTTAAACGTATACAAGACTCGCTGCTGCTCAGTTGCAAGAATCAACTGGTTTTCATCACTGAAGCTAGTTGTACCAATTTCTCCAACAGTTGTAACGTCT